>NZ_KB903674.1 GCF_000379785.1 Gallibacterium anatis DSM 16844 = F 149
TTTCCTCGTGTTGAAAGTAGAAATCTACCACTTGTTGTTTAAATGTTTGGTTATATTTAGTCATAAAAAATCTGCACCTTTGTCTGTTGGATAATAAGTCCAACTTTTGGGGTGCAGATCATTATGGCAAGGTGTTTCTCTTATTTCATCATTTAATTAAATTATTTTTTTGGACCTGCTGCAACAAGTGCTTTACCTGCTTCATTACCAGTATATTTCACAAAGTTCTTAGTGAAACGATCTGCTAAATCATCAGCACGTTTTTCCCATTCGCCTTTTTCTGCATAAGTATCACGAGGATCCAAAATTGCAGGATTTACACCAGGTAATTCAGTTGGCACTTCAAAGTTGAACACAGGGATTGTTTTTGTTGGTGCTTTATCAATAGAACCATCAAGAATTGCATTGATAATACCACGAGTATCTTTAATAGAGATACGTTTACCGGAACCGTTCCAACCTGTGTTAACCAAGTATGCTTTCGCACCGTTAGCTTCCATTTTCTTCACTAATTCTTCTGCATATTTAGTTGGGTGTAAACTTAAGAATGCAGCACCGAAACAAGCAGAGAATGTAGGAGTTGGTTCTGTAACACCGCGTTCTGTACCGGCTAATTTTGCAGTAAAGCCTGACAAGAAGTAGTATTTAGTTTGTTCAGGAGTCAAGATAGATACCGGTGGCAATACTCCGAATGCATCCGCTGACAAGAAGATTACTTTATTTGCCGGACCAGCTTTTGAAACCGGTTTAACAATGTTTTCAATATGATAAATCGGATAAGAAACACGAGTATTTTCTGTTACGCTCTTATCTGCGAAATCAATTTTGCCGTTTGCATCAACAGTGACGTTTTCTAACAATGCATCACGACGGATTGCATTATAAATATCAGGTTCATTTTCTTTAGAAAGGTTGATAACTTTAGCATAGCAACCACCTTCAAAGTTAAAGATACCGTCATCATCCCAACCGTGTTCATCATCACCGATTAATAAACGGTTTGGATCGGTTGATAATGTTGTTTTACCTGTTCCTGATAAACCGAAGAAGATCGCAGTTTCTTTACCATCTTTGCTGGTGTTTGCGGAACAGTGCATTGAAGCCATTCCTCTTAATGGAAGCAAGTAGTTCATATAAGAGAACATACCTTTCTTCATTTCACCGCCATACCAAGTATTCAAAATAACTTGCACTTTTTCAGTCAAGTTGAACACAACTGCAGTTTCAGAATTTAAACCTAATTCTTTGTAGTTTTCTACTTTCGCTTTAGAAGCGTTCATAATCACGAAATCAGGTTCACCGAAGTTTGCCAATTCTTCTTTAGTCGGACGAATGAACATATTGGTTACAAAGTGAGCTTGCCATGCAACTTCCATTACAAAACGTAATTTTAAGCGTGAGCTTTCATTTGCACCACAGAACGCATCAACAACAAATAGGCGTTTACCGCTTAATGCATCTGTTGCTAATTTTTTGATGCTTTTCCAAGCTTCAGGAGTAACTGGTTTGTTATCGTTTTTGTATTCGTCTGATGTCCACCAAATGGTATCTTTTGTTGTATCATCTTTTACGAAGAATTTATCTTTTGGAGAACGACCGGTATAAACACCTGTCATTACATTAACTGCGCCAAGTTCAGTTACTTGACCTTTTTCATAACCTTGTAAATTTGCTTTGGTTTCTTCTGCAAATAATTGTTCATAACTTGGGTTATGAATAATTTCAGCAACATTGTGAATACCAATTGAATCTAGATAGGCTTTTAAGTCTGACATAATATTTTCCTTCAAATTGAATATAAAAAAATCATGTTTTGTATTCTAATCCTTTTTCGGAAAAAAAAACGTTATCTAGATCAAATTTCCGCAATTAACTCCCTCAATAGAGTTACTTTTTTTTGATTTTTTCAATTTTTGTTGAGTGTTTAGTGCTTCTGATCGGCTGACAAATAGGGCAATAAAAACTGCTGCGTTGTCCGATAGTAACCATTTCAATCAAATGCCCGCAAGTTGGGCAATTTTCCCCTTTTCTGCCATAAACATTGAGCGATTGTTGGAAACATCCGGGACGACCATCCGGCTGGATAAAATCTTGCAATGTTGTGCCACCCTGTTTTATCGCTTGCTGTAAAGTCTGTTTAATATTAGCCACTAAGCGCTCACAATCTTCTTTGCTCAAAGAACTAACCGGAACATTAGGATAAATTCCACAATTAAACAGCACTTCATTGGCGTAAATATTACCAACACCGACAACCACGGCATTATTCATCAACCAGGATTTCACTGCTGTGTGCCGGTTACGACTCTTCTGATAAAGATACTCGCCATTAAACTCATCACTCAACGGTTCAGGTGCCAATTTTGAGAATAGTGGGAAATGCTCTATTGAGTCTGTCCATAGCCAAGCACCAAATTTACGCGGATCGTTATAACGTAGAATTTTTCCATTCGACAACACCATATCAATATGATCGTGTTTATCAATCGCATCCTTCGCCGTTACAACTCTTAATGATCCTGACATTCCCAGATGCACAATGATGTATCCATATTCCAATTGAAAAATCAGATATTTGGCACGACGTTGTACATCCAAAATCTCTTCATTTTCAATTTGATAAAGCTCTTTACTGACAACCCAACGTAATTTTTCCGTTCTAATCACCAACTTAACAATTTGTTGATGCTCCGTATAAGGCTGAATACCTTTTCTCGTGGTTTCAACTTCCGGTAACTCAGGCATTTTTAGCTACTCCCATATCGATTTCTGCACATAAAAAAACTGCACCTTTAAAAGGTGCAGTTTCTAAACTTGTTGGACTGATAAGCAAATTATTCAGTGACGATACTTACGTATTTACGACCTTTGTCGCCTTTCACTTCAAATTTCACTTTACCATCAGCTGTTGCAAATAAAGTGTGGTCACGACCCATACCAACGTTATTACCTGCGTGGAATTTAGTACCACGTTGACGAACGATGATATTACCTGCTAATACAGACTCGCCACCGAAGCGTTTAACACCAAGGCGTTTAGCTTCAGAATCACGACCGTTACGAGTTGAACCACCAGCTTTTTTAGTTGCCATCTACTTGATCTCCTCTGAAATTATGCTTGAATCCCAGTGATTTTCACTTCTGTGAACCACTGACGATGACCTTGTTGTTTACGGCTGTGTTTACGACGACGGAACTTAACGATTTTAACTTTTTCGCCACGACCGTGTGCTACAACTTCAGCCACTACTTTCGCACCAGAAACAACCGGTGCACCGATTTTAACATCTTCACCATTAACGACCATCAACACTGAATCGAATTCAACTGATTCGCCTGTTGCCACTTCAAGTTTTTCTAAACGAACAACTTGACCTTCGCTTACTCTGTGTTGCTTGCCGCCACTTTGGAAAACCGCGTACATAGAAGAAAACTCCGCTAAATAAATAGTGCCATCAAATCAAACCCGAAAGTTATCTAACTCGGCACTTGTAAAATTCACATAATAGGTGGCGAATTTTACGGAAAAAAAAACAAAATAGCAAGCACGGATTTTAAACAAAATAAAAAATCTGCTTAATTTCACAGTTTAATTTTAGAAATTAAATTTTTAAGGTAGAATTGAGAGCTTATTAAATAGTATTCACAATTCTTGCATCACAATTATGAAGGGAAGTATGGATTTAAACGAAATTCAAGCGCTGTCTGCTAAGGATATGCAAGCCGTCAACGCAATGATTTCACAACAATTGCAATCTGATGTAGCCTTAATCAATCAACTTAGCTTCTATATTATTAACGGCGGTGGCAAACGTATTCGCCCATTAATTGCGGTATTAGTGGCTAATGCCTTGAATTATCAAGGTGATCGGCATATTACTTGTGCAACATTTATTGAATTTATCCATACCGCCACATTACTGCACGATGATGTTGTTGATGAATCAACCTTACGCCGTGGTAAAGATACTGCAAATGCTATCTTCGGCAATGCCGCCAGTGTTTTGGTCGGGGATTTTATCTATACCCGGGCATTCCAATTAATGGCTCGCTTAGGTTCGTTGCCTGTTATGCAAGTGATGTCGGATGCAGTCAATGTTATCGCTGCAGGTGAAGTGCTGCAATTAATGAATTGTAACGATCCCGACACCACTGAACAGAGCTATATGCAAGTTATTTACAGCAAAACCGCACGTTTGTTTGAGGTTGCAGCTGAATGTTCGGCACTATTATCAGAAGCGACCGAACAACAAGTGCAAGCGATGAAATTGTATGGTCGTTATTTAGGCACTGCTTTCCAACTGGTTGATGATGTATTGGATTATTGTGCGGATGTAGACAAATTAGGTAAAAATCTTGGCGATGATTTGGAGGAAGGCAAGCCGACATTACCGTTGCTCCACGCAATGCAGCACGCCAGTGATGATGAACGCCAATTAATCCGTTCCATTATTGAACACGGCCACGGACGTAAATATCTTGCTGAAGTTCAGGCAATGATGGATAAATATCAATCACTTACTTACACAATAGAAAAAGCGAAACAAGAAGCTCAAAAAGCGATTGATTCGTTGTCCGTTATTGATGACAACCCCTATAAAGAAGCATTAATTTCTCTTGCAAAAATTTCTGTAGAACGTAATTATTAAGAAAACAATATGTCAGATATTCAACAAATACCTCCTATTTCTAGAGGGAGAAAAAAGAAAATTACTAAAGATCCGAATGCCCCCTTTGTTCGTCCAAAATTAACTTTGCCTGACGGACATAACAAACTATTGCTCCACTCCTGCTGTGCACCTTGTTCAGGTGAGGTAATGGAGGCTTTACTTGCTTCGGAAATCAATTTCACTATCTATTTTTATAATCCTAATATTCATCCTCAAAAAGAGTATTTAATTCGTAAAGAAGAAAATATTCGGTTTGCTGAAAAATATAACATCCCATTTATTGATGCTGATTATGATCGTGCGGAATGGTTTGAACGGGCAAAAGGGATGGAAGATGAGCCTGAACGTGGTATTCGCTGCACAATGTGCTTTGATATGCGTTTTGAAAAAGCGGCTCAATATGCACACGAACACGGTTTTCCCGTATTTACTAGCAGTCTTGGCATTTCTCGTTGGAAAGATATGAATCAAATTAATGGCTGTGGCCATCGTGCTGCTGAAAAATATGATGATGTCATTTATTGGGATTATAACTGGCGTAAAGGTGGCGGTTCTCAACGAATGATTGAAATTAGTAAACGTGAAAAATTTTATCAACAAGAGTATTGCGGTTGTGTTTACTCTTTGCGTGATACTAATAAGTGGCGTGAATCTCAAGGCAGAGCTAAAATTGAGATCGGCAAACTTTATTATTCTGCAGATTAATTTTTATTTAATAAGGACATATTTATGAAACAGTTAAAAAATTTTCTATTAATTGCTCTATTTTCTCTCTTTTTAGCCGCTTGTGGCGATAAAACTGCTGATATGAAAGCAGATGTTGATTTGCTTCAACAAACATTGAATACTGTGTTAAAACAGGAAAGCGGTTCTGCATTAATCCAGCAATTGGAAGCAGCTCAAACTGCTGAGGATAAAACCAAAGCATATGCAGCAATTATTGATCATTTCAAAATGGTAGTGAAATCTATCAGTGAACTCAAAATCAAAACCGAAGAAGCAAAAAAAGTACAAGCACAATATGATGCCGGTTTAAAATCTTTTATTGATTTAATGCAACAATCTTCCGATTATGTTACTCAACAACCTACACCGGAACAAATTAAGGCTTATACCGAACTTCAAGCCAAGACCACACAATCAGTTGCCGATGCTGAAAAAGCACTTGCTGATTTAAAAGCTCAAATTGAAACCACACAAAAGAAATAAATTTAAAAAAAATCACATTGAAAAAGCGATCTTCGGATCGCTTTTTTATCGCATAACTACACCTCAACAATCGCATTTAAACGTTCTATTTCAACATCAGCTGTTAATGGTTCCATTGATGGTAACTGCTTGCTAACTTTATTAGAGAGCGTCTGAAAACGCTCGACTTTACCATATAAACCTCGTTGTCCGGAAAGCGAAGTAACCGAATCATTATATTGTTTAACCACACTATTTAAACCATTACCTAATTTTTGTAGTCGCTCCGCCACCACACAAACTTGATTATAAATATCACCTGCTTTTTCGCTGATTTCTCGCGCTTCTCGGTTGCCTTTTTCAATACGCCATAAACTGGCAACAGTGCGTAGAATCGGCATTAATGTGGTATATGACACTAAAATCACATTTTTTTCATACGCATTATTAAACAGTGTCGGATCCTGTTTTAACGCTTCAATATATGCCGGTTCAATCGGAATAAACATCAACACAAAATCAGGGCTTTGAATCCCCTCTAAATGGCTGTAATCCTTTTCTGATAACGATTTGATATGCTGTCTAATCGCTTGAATATGCTCTTTTAAATGAAGTTGGATTTGAGCCTCGTCAGTCGCAGAAACCGCTTGTTCATAAGCAACCAATGACACTTTGCAATCAATCACGATATGCTTGTTATCAGGCAATTTAATTAAAAAGTCAGGATAGCGATGATTACCCTCATTATCTTTAAAATGAGCTTGGGCAACATAATGCTCATTCGTCACCAAGCCGGCAGATTGCAAAGCATTTTCCAACTGCATTTCTCCCCAGTTGCCCAATGTTTTTTTCTGCCCTTTCAATGCTGTTGTCAAATTATTTGCCTCTTTCGACATATTTAAGCCAATTTCCAACACTTTCTTAAGTTCCGCTTCCAAACTGGCATTCCCTTTTACCGTTTCGGAATGCACTTCATTCACTCGTTTTTGGAAACCTTCAATCTGCTCCTTAAACGGTTTTAATAGGCTATCCAACGCTATTTGATTAGATTGCGAAAAACTGCGACTTTTCTCTTCTAAAATTTGATTGGCGAGCTGCTGGAACTCCAACGTTAATTGTTTTTTATTATTTTCTAACAACTGCTGTTGTTCAGCAAAATGCGTCTCTTTTTCTGCTAAACTGGTGCGTAATGCCGCCAATTGTTGCGATAATTGCGTAATTTGTTGTTGTGCTGATAGATTTAGCTGTTCCAGTTCTTGTTGTTGTCGATTTTTCTCCTGTAGCAACGACTCAACGCCCTGTTTTTCCGTTTGGCTACGGATTTTTTCTTGTAACGCCAATTGATATTGCTCTGTTAATAACTCTGATTTCTGCAACAGCGCATTATACTGTTCCACCGTTTGTGCTTGTTGCTGTTGTAACGCCTGCAATGATTTTTGTTTCTGCAAATTCAATAAGATAAACACAACACAGGTCAAAGCTAATAACAACATAACAATATAAAGTACAAAATCCATAACTTCTCCTCAAAAAACAAATTGACTGATTCAGTATAACAAATGCTGATCTGAAATCCCGTAATCATTACAATATTAGCCAAACTGAATATAGGAATCTATTATGAAAAAAATTTATCTAGGATCTAACAGTCCACGTCGTTTTCAACTATTACAACAACTGGGTTTATCTGTCGAGGTATTAAAGGGTGAAATTGACGAAACGGTTGGTGAAAATGAAACAGCAAGTGATTATGTTTTACGAATGGCAATCAGTAAAAATCAGCAAATTCGCTATCTTTTCCCTAACAAAAGAAAATATCCACTTCTCACTGCCGATACCTGTATTGCATTTAATAATCAAATTTTAGGCAAACCCCATACAGAAGAAGAGGCTTTTGCAATGCTTTCAATGTTGTCCGGCAATACTCATCACGTATTAACAGCTATTTGCGTTTCAACACCCATCAAACAACATTATTGTCTGCAATCTAGCGAAGTCATTTTTAAATCGCTTTCGACAGAAGAAATTCACTCTTATATTGCCAGTGGAGAACCTTTTGATAAGGCAGGAGCATATGCGATACAAGGATTGGCTGCAAGTTTTATCAGGCATTTAAGTGGCAGTTATTCAGGTGTGATGGGCTTACCGTTGTTTGAAACGAGCGAATTATTAAAGAAATTTTCAACAAATATTCTCTAACTAATTGTATTTAAATAAAAAACTGCACTTTGTCGTGCAGTTTTCTGTTTCATTAACCACTTTTAAAATTACAACAATAACGCCGAGCCCCATTTGATAATATCAAAGAAGAATTTATTTTCATTGGTTGCAATACCATCCGGATTACTATTTTTACCGTCCGTTGCACTGTTTTTCGACTCATCCACAGCCATTCCGCTTTGATACTGTCCTTTCACCACTTTTAAATCATCACGTGCTTTAATTCTCAAGGTTGCACATTCCGCTGCCGGCATCGGATCAAATTCAGTTTGTTTGAACTTTTTATATTGATATTGGGCATATCCCATTGATTTTTCATCTTGTTGGATCATCTTCACATAATCTGCACCAATGATCTCTTCCAACGGATAAAAGAACACATATTGTGAATGAATATAAGCATCTTCTTTAGAAAAATGCTCTTGCTGAATACGCGTCAAATTCGGATAAATGCACTGCTCCGCCTGATGGCTCGCCGCCACCCAGCGTTGTGCATCACTATCACTTAATTCATAATCGGCATTGGCATATTCCGCCGGATAAGGCTCAACATTTGAACCGCACCCTGCAAGAAATAGGATTGTTGTTGAAAAAATTACTTTTTTTAGCATTATCATTTTCCATTAAGCTAAACGCTGTCTGACAATTTCAAATAAACAAACACCAGTTGCGACAGAAACATTCAATGAAGAAACAGAACCTTGCATTGGAATGCTCACTAATTGATCGCAATGTTCTCGGGTCAAGCGACGCATGCCATCGCCTTCCGCGCCCATTACTAATGCCAATGCACCGGTTAACTTACTCTGATAAAGCGAGCTGTCGGCTTCACCGGCTGTTCCCACAATCCAGACATTATAATCTTGCTGTAACGTTTTTAAAGTGCGCGCCAAATTTGTTACCCGAATTAACGGCACCACTTCTGCCGCACCGCACGCCACTTTTCTTGCCACAGAAGTTAATTGCGCAGATTTATCTCTTGGCACAATAACCGCATCCACACCGGCAGCATCGGCAGTACGCAAACAAGCACCTAAATTATGCGGATCCGTTACGCCATCAAGCACCAACAATAACGGCTGTTGCTGCTGTTGTAACAAAGCATATAGATCATTTTCTGTCTGCTCTTTTGGTGGTTGCACCTTGGCGATAATGCCTTGATGCACTTCGCCGTTCGCTTTTTTATCCAATGCTTGACGTGTTAAAAACTGTACTGAAATACCAAATTGGTGCAATTCATTTAATAAAGGCTGTAAACGTTTATCTTCACGCCCTTTTAACACAAATACTTCAATAAAACGTTCCGGCGTAGTGGATAATACTGCCGAAACTGCGTGAATACCGTAAATTTGTTCGCTCATACACACTCTCTAATTATTTTCGTTTTTTATTTTTACTACGTTTTGTTTTTTTCTTTTTCTCTCTACGTTTTTTCTCATCGGTATTAGCCTGTTTCCGTAACCGTTTTTGCAAACTTTCACTATAACGCAAGCTCTTTTTAACACGATCTTTTTCTGTTTTACCTAATCGTTGCGGTTTACGCTCACTTGAAATCAGTGTGAAATCTAATGTTTTTTCTTCCAAACTCACCGCTTCAACCCTGACCGTAACCTTATCACCGATACGATACAACATTCCGCTGTTCTCACCGATTAAACGCTGAGTGCTCGGATCAAAACGATAATAATCGTTATCCAGCGTAGAGATATGAACCAAGCCATCAATGAAAAGATCGTTCAATCTGACAAAAAAACCGAATCCGGTAACGCTGGAAATGGTTCCCTCAAACACTTCACCAACGTGATCTTGCATAAATTCACATTTAAGCCAATCTGCAACATCCCTCGTTGCTTCATCCGCACGGCGTTCTGTCATTGAGCAGTGATCACCCAACAGATCAATCTCATCCAATTTATAATGATAACCGCCCCCTTTAGTGGTGCGTTTAGTTGAACCGTGCTGTTTTGCTAATAAATACTTAATGCCACGATGCAAAGATAAATCGGGATAACGGCGAATCGGCGAAGTAAAATGTGCATATTCTGTCAAAGCCAAACCGAAGTGTCCAATATTATCGCCGCTGTATATTGCTTGACTCAATGAGCGCAGCAACATTGTCTGAATTAATTCTTTATCCGGGCGTTCATTCACTTTTGCCATTAATTTGGCATAATCCGCCGGTGTCGGTTTTAATCCGCCATCCAGCGTTAAACCGCATTCTCTTAAGAAGGTACGGAAAGCGGTGAGCTTTTCCTCGCTCGGCAAGGCGTGAATACGGAATAATGCCGGCTCTTGATGTTGTTCCATAAAATGTGCCGCACAAATATTCGCCAAAATCATACACTCTTCAATAATTTTATGGGCATCATTGCGTTGTACCGGCTCAATTCGTTCGATTCTGCCTTGATCATTGAAAATAAATTTAGTTTCTATCGTTTCAAAATCAATCGCGCCTCGTTTATGGCGAGCATTCAACAACACCTTAAACATTGCATACAACTCTTGTAAATGTGGCACTAAATCTCGATAACGTTCACTTAGCTCTTCATCGCCCTGCAAAATTCGCCACACTTTGCTGTACGTTAAACGTGCGTGCGAATTCATTACCGCTTCGTAGAATTGGTACTGTTCAATTCTGCCTTTTGCAGACAGTTGAATTTCACACACCATACAAAGGCGATCTACCTGCGGATTAAGTGAACACAAGCCGTTCGATAACACTTCCGGCAACATCGGCACCACTCGACTTGGGAAATAGACGGAATTTCCTCTTTGATAGGCCTCTTTATCTAACGCACTTTTTGGGCGCACATAGTAACTGACATCCGCAATCGCCACCCATAATTTCCAACCGCCATTCTCGCGTTTTTGACAAAATACCGCATCATCAAAATCTCGGGCATCTTCACCGTCAATAGTCACCAACGGCAATTGTCGCAAATCGACTCGCCCTTGTTTATCTTTATCATCAACGATTTCACTCAATCCTTGGATCTGCTGCTCAACCTCTTCCGGCCAAACGTGCGGAATATCGTAATTGCGGATAGCAATTTCCACCTCCATTCCTTTCGCCATATTGTCGCCCAATACTTCGGTGATTCTGCCGGTTAAACGGGAAAGCCCTTTTTCTTTAGGTTTCAGTTCCACCACCACAACTTGCCCCATTCTGGCGCCGGCACGATATTCATTCGGAATTAAAATATCGTGATTAATACGGCTATCATCCGGCACCACATAACCGATGCCATCTTCTAAGAAAAATCGACCGACAATCTGCTTCTTACGGCGCTCCAGTACTCGAACAATTCGCACCTCTTTGCGTCCGCGATGATCTACCCCGTTCGGCTGCGCCAATACATAATCATCGTGCAACACTTTTTGCATTTGGCTATTCGGAATAAACCAATCATCTTTTACGCCATCAACTTGCAAAAAGCCATAACCATCTTTATGACCGATTACCGTGCCTTTCAAAAGATCCAAGCGTTCAGGTAAGGCGTAACATTTGCGCTTAGTAAAAACCAACTGTCCGTCATTTTCCATTGCTCGCAAACGGCGGCGCATTCCCTCCTGCTGCTCCGGATCGGTAATTGCCAATGTTTGCAAAATAGATTCCCGACTCATCGGTTTATTGTGATCCCGAATAACTGTGAGGATCAACTCTCGGCTCGGGATCGGATTTTCATATTTTTCTGCCTCTTCCGCATAATGCGGATCTTGATATTGCATTGATGTCTCCTTAATTCTTTTTTATTTATTACTGTTATTCACAAGTAAAATATTGATTCATTTCTAATGCCGGCTTTGCCTTTTTATCCTGTCCAATTAATTTTGCCGGCACGCCTGCCACAGTGGAATAAGCCGGCACCGGATGCAGCACCACCGAGCAAGCGCCTATTTTGGCATATTCCCCTACCTCAATATTCCCCAAAATTTTTGCGCCGGCACCAATCATCACCCCTTTGCGCACTTTCGGGTGGCGGTCGCCAACCTCTTTTCCGGTACCCCCCAAAGTAACATCCTGCAAAATAGAAACATCATTTTCAATCACGGAAGTTTCGCCGACCACAATGCCGGTGGCGTGATCTAACATAATACCGTGTCCGATTTTTGCCGCCGGATGAATATCAACATCAAACGCCACCGAAATTTGATTTTGTAAATAAATTGCCAATGCTTTGCGTTGTTGCTGCCATAAATGGTGCGTGATGCGATAGCTTTGCAAAGCGTGAAATCCTTTTAAATAAAGTAACGGTGTAGAATAAAGCTCTACTGCCGGATCGCGCACCCGCACAGCTTCAATATCGTGAGCGGCACTTTCAATAATTTTCGGATTTTCCCGATAAACTTCATCAATAATTTCACGCAATGAAATCGCCGGCATTGTCGAGCTGGATAATTTATTCGCCAAAATATAACTTAGCGCCGTACCTAAATGTTGATGCGTTAAAATCGTTGAATGAAAAAAGCTCGCCAATGAAGGTTCTTGTTCTGCGAGTAATTTTGCTTCATCTCGAATGCTTTGCCAAATCCGTTGTAATAGTACCGACATAGATACCCCTATTCACTTTTCTTTTCTCTTGATAATAAATTTGCTGCTGCTTCAGTTGCAGTTAACCCACAGAATAGCATTTGATAAATTTGCTCAACAATCGGCATTTCTACCTGCTGTTGTTGCGCCAAACGGTAGGCTTCCTGTGTGTTGAAATAGCCTTCCACAACCTGCCCGATCTCCTGCATCGCCTGTTCAACGGAATAACCTTTGCCTAACATCATTCCAAAACGGCGGTTACGCGACTGGTTGTCAGTACAAGTAAGCACCAAATCCCCTAAACACGCCATTCCCATAAATGTGTGCGCTTCCGCACCTAAAGACGCACCTAACCGGGAAATTTCTGCCAAACCGCGCGTAATCAATGCCGTTCTTGCATTCGCACCATAACCGATACCGTCCGAAATACCGGCGCCAATCGCTATCACATTTTTAATCGCACCGCCCAACTGCACGCCAATCATATCCGGATTAAGATAAACACGAAAATGTTTACTGCAATGAATCCGCTCTTGTAACGCTTTGGCGAAAACCTGATCTGTTGATGACAACACAATAGCGGTCGGCAATCCTGAAGCCAGTTCTTTAGCGAATGTCGGCCCTGATAACACCGCTAATGGCACATCATCACCTAAAATCTCTTTCGCCACCTGATGCAATAAACGGCCGCTATTATGTTCCAAACCTTTACTTGCCCAAATAATACGATGTTGCGCTTTTAACAGCGGTTTAATCTGCTTTAACACATCGGCAAAAACGTGACTCGGCACGACAATCAATATATCTCGGCTGTTTGCAACTGCTGTAGCCAGATCAGTTTCGATTTGCAGTGCTTCCGGAAAAGTAATACCGGGCAAAAAACGTTGATTTTGTCGCTGTTGCGCCATTTTCGTCATCTCTGCCGTATTTCTTCCCCACAACATTGTCGGTAAACCATTTCTTGAGAGTGCGATTGCTAATGCCGTTCCGTAAGAACCGGCACCAATCACGGTAATGGGTAAAAATTCTGTCATAACTATCGCTTTTATTTGATTAATATTAAACAAAGAATAGACGAAAGAGAGAGGATTTCAATAAGATTTTAGGAAAGAGATGAAAAAGCATCTCCAAAGAGATGCTTTTCAGAAATTAATTTACGGTTTCCGCTTTTTGTTGTTGTTCAGCTTCTGCTTGCGCGGCTTGTTGACGTTGTAGATATTCAACGAATAACGCATCAAAATTGACCGGTGCTAAATTTAATGCCGGGAATGTACCACGGTTGACTAAATTTGAAACCAATTCACGCACATAAGGGAACAGCATATTCGGGCATTGTGAAGTTAATGCGTGTGCTAACTGCATCTCTTCCAAACCGCTAATAGCGAAAATACCTGCCTGTTTTGCTTCACAAATAAAAGCAACGGTATCGGTACCTTCCAATTTGGTTTCAATGGACACATTAAGCACCACTTCATAAAGGTTTTCTGCCAATGCGGTGGTTTCGGTATCTAAATCAAATTTTAATACCGGTTTCCACTCTTGCTGGAATAAATGAGGTAAATTCGGTGCTTCAAATGAAACATCTTTCACATAAATGCGTTGAATCTGCAACATTGGTTGTGCTTGTTGTTCTGAACCTTGTTCTGCTGCTTTGTTTTCTTCTGCCATCGCTAATTTCCTTTTCTATCTGATTAACTTTTCTTAACAAGAGGTAAATTTGCTGCACGCCAACCTTGAATTCCCTCTTTTAATGAATAAACCTGCTTAAAGCCTTGTTTATATAACTGTTCTGCTGAACCGCGTGAAGTCATTCCTGAAGCACAAACGACAATGACCGGTTGTTCTTTGTATTGCTCCAATTTACCAAGATTATGCTGTTTAATATCGATTGGTAACACATTTTGACTGCCTGCGATATGTCCACGCAAAAACTCTTCAATACTACGTAAATCAATAATAACGGCATTCTGTTTATTAACTAATTGTGACAAAGTCGCTTGATCAATCTCTTTTGCACCGGAAACGGCACTTTTTACAAACACATAAATTGTCCCGATAAACACGACAACCCACGCAATCACCATCACAGTATGTTGAGAGGCAAATGCTATTGCCTTCGGCATAAATTCTTCCATTTATTCTGATCTCTTATTTATTAATGTTAAAAAGTCGAATAAGTATAACCTTACTCAATAGAATTAAACAATCGAAACATCATTTTTCCGGGAAAAATCTCAACAAAAATAAAGCACTTCTCTACATAATGTAGAAAAGTGCCTATTTCTTTTAATTAAGCATTAAAGATAATATTTTTTGATGACTTTTAAATCATCGCTTAATTCATACACTAAAGGCTGTCCGGTTGGAATTTCTAAATCCATAATGCCTTCATCGGAAATGCCTTCAATGTGTTTCGCCAAAGCGCGAAGTGAGTTACCGTGTGCCGCAACCAATACTTTTTTACCGGATAATAATGCCGGTGCGATTTGATCTTCCCAGAAAGGTAACACACGATCCAAAGTCACTTTTAAGTTTTCGCAATCAGGCACGACATCCGCCGGCAAATGTTTATAACGGCGATCATTATGTGCTGAATTTGGATCATCTTTTGCTAATTCAGGCGGCAATACATCATAAGAACGACGCCAAATGTGAACTTGTTCATCACCAAACTCTTGTGCAGCTTCTTTTTTATTTAAGCCTTGTAAACCGCCGTAGTGACGTTCATTTAAACGCCAAGTTTTGATTTGCGGAACCCATAATTGGTTAGATTCTTCCAAAACAAGGTTACAGGTTTTAATCGCACGAGTTAATACAGAAGTAAATGCGATATCGAATTCAAAACCGGCTTCTTTTAATTTACGTCCTGCCGCTTTTGCTTCTTCAACCCCTTTTTCACTTAAATTAACATCGCGCCAACCGGTGAAAAGGTTCAATGCATTCCACTCACTTAAACCGTGACGAATAAACACTAATTGCATAATGATTCTCCTAAAAATTAGATCAAAAAACTGCGCTCTTTATAACAAAATTTGATTACTTTTAAAATAGAACGGCTTCGCTTTTATCAGAATTGCTGATCTTTAACAAAAAAAACTCTAAAATAGCGCAGAATTATTCTATTTTTTATCATCATTATTGTTTGAATTATGTTCAATATTCGTTTTACTGTTCACGTTTTATGCCGCTTAATCTTGTGTTCGTTGTTACTCACGAGCAGCAATAACGGCTATGCAGTAAATGATCTTGCGGCAATTCAGAAACAGATAAAACAACAGGAACAAAAAATTGCTAAACAGCAACAAGAAAAAAGTCAGTTACAATCACAACTAAAACATCAGCAACAAAAGATTGAACAGATTAGTGATCAACTGCAACAAAGCAGAGATGAGCTGAAAACCATTCAACGCAATATTCAAAACAGTCAAAAACAGATTCGCCGTTTACAACAGCAAGAACGGGAACAAAAACAGCAGTTGGCACGATTGCTTGATTCCGCTTATCGTAAAAACTTACAACAGCACGAAATTGAGAAAATGTTCTCGCAAGAAGCGCGCGACAGTGATCGAATGAACACCTATATGAAGTATGTCAATCAGCAGAAAATTGCATTAATTCAAGATCTTAAACAGACTCAAGAACAGCTGAAACAGCAACAGCAGTTGGTTAAAGAACAGCAACAACAGCAACAACAAGAAATTAATAAACAACGCCAACAGCAACGTTCACTACAGCAAGTTAAAAACGAGCATCAATCCACATTAGCTAAATTAAATCGAAGCCTAACCGCCAATCAGAATAAATTGGCGCAATTAAAAGAGAACGAAAACCGGCTACGCCAAGAGATCGCCGCTGCGGAACGCGCCGCTAAACAACGTGAGCAACAGGAACTCGCCTCTTTGCAGAAAAAACAGAAAAAAGCGGAACAGGAACATCAAACCTATAAACCGACAGAAAAAGAACAGCAGCTAGTGGGAAGAGGAAATGGTCTTGGCTCGGCACGCCGACAATATATAATGCCGGTTTCCGGTCAGGTAAGTAACCGCTACGGATCAATCCAAATGGGCGAAATCCGCTGGAAAGGTATTGTGATTCAAGCCAATCGGGGTGCGAATGTGCGAGCAATTGCGCCGGGTAAGGTGATTTTAGCGAATCGTCTTCAAGGCTACGGTTTGGTGATTGTGATAGATCACGGTCGAGGGGATATGAGTATCTACGGTTATAACAGTGCATTAAGAGTACGAAACGGTGATGTTGTCAGTGCCGGTGAAACCATTGCACAAGTCGGACAAAACGAAGACGGTCGTGCTGCGCTCTACTTTGAAATTCGCCGTCAAGGCGAACCGGTCAATCCATCGCGTTGGTTAAGGTAAATCCGGGAGTTCACAGTGAAATTTGGCATAAAATATCTGTTGGCGTTATTAATGCTGTTGAGCTTGTCGCTCAATGCGGCTCAATTGGCGATTGTGATCGATGACATCGGTTATCGTGCACACGAAGATAATGCCATTTTTGCACTGCCTTTAGCCGTTAATGTCGCCATTATTCCTTCCGCACCTTATGCGCAACAACGTGCCAAACAGGCTCACCAGCAAGGTCGTGATGCGTTAATCCATATGCCGATGCAACCTAAAAGCAATATAAAATTGGAAGCCAATGGGCTAGTACTTGGACTCACACCGGCTCAAGTTTCACATCGTATTGATTTAGCACAAAATATTGTTCCAAACGCCATTGGGATGAATAATCATATGGGCAGTGCCGCCACTTCCGACAGTGGTTTAATGCATATTCTAATGCAACAGTTAGCGCAAAGAGGGCTATCATTTCTCGACAGTAAAACCATAGGTAGCAGTGTTGCCGGTAAAATTGCCAAACAGTATGGTGTCAGTGCATTAGAGCGCAATATTTTCCTTGATGATAATAATGAATATGCCAATATCCGGCAGCAATTCCAGCAAGCTATTCAATATGCCAGAAAACATCAAACCGCTATTGTTATCGGGCACCCACGAAAAAATACCATTGCCGTGCTGCAACAGCAATTATCTCAGCTGCCGGCTGATATTGAATTAGTGAAAATCAGCCGGCTTTGGCAACAAGTGCCTCAATTACTACAACCGTTTAATTTCTGGTTTAGTGATCTTCCGGCGCCGACTTCACAACCGCCATTTCATTTTCAAGAAAACTTGCGTGGAATTCCGCAGTAAATTTAGGCTTAATCCTTGAAAATTCAGTCATATATTGTTACCGTTTACGCTATTTTAAGTCGTAATTTTATAATCCTTATTTGTTGGGTTAATGCTATCTAAAATAGAGATAGCCCTTAATATTAAGCGATTACTTTCGATAGTTAACAATAATCCAGAGGTTCGGTGATGATGAAATGGCAAAAAATAACTTTCTCTCTTACAATTTTATTTGCCGCACTATCCGCTTTTGCCGATAAACCGATAACCTTAAAAGTGGAAGGGATCAAAAATAAAGCCGCCTACAATAATGTGATGGTACATCTCTCCTCACTGAAAACGATTCCGGTAGAAAATTCGGATCGTTATTATTATTTGGCCAGTAAAACCATTGATGAAGCATTACGTGCTGTTGGTTATTTTAACAGCAAAATTGATTATCAATTTGTGCCTCAACCTAATGCGAAACAGGATCTTCTGATTGCCAGCGTTGCATTAGATGAACCGGTTAAAATTGCTGAAATTCAAGTGCAACTATTGGGTGATGCAGAAAAGGATGAGAATTTCCTTGCGTTACAAAAACAAGTGCCTAAATTAGGCACTGTCCTCAATCAAGGTGTTTATGATGATTACAAAGCGGAATTAGAAAAAGTGGCGCTTGCAAAAGGCTTTTTTGATTATCAATTTTTAACGCATCGTTTAGCCATTCTACCTTCTGCTCACGAAGCTTATTGGCAGCTGGCTTTCGACAGCGGTAAACGTTATCGCTACGGTAACATTCGTTTCCAAGGCTCACAAATTCGAGAAGATTATCTGCGTAATATTCTTGCCATTCAAAGCGGCGATCCCTATTTAATCAATGATCTTTCTGAATTAAGTACCGATCTCTCCGCCAGCAACTGGTTTAAATCCGTTTTGGTTCAACCTAACATTGATAAACAGAGCAAAAAAGTCGATCTTGATGTTTTAGTTCAGCCTCGTCTAAAAAATAGTTATGAGATCGGGATCGGTTACGGCACAGATGTGGGGCCGCGTTTACAATTCGGCTGGAATAAACCGTGGATTAACAGTCGGGGGCAAAGTTTTTCTTCCAATTTTTATATCTCCGACCCGAAAAAAACAATTGAGGCAACTTATAAAATTCCTCTGCTAAAACAACCGCTTAACTATTATTATGAAATTTCAACCGGTTATGAAGAGGAAAAGAAAAACGACACTGACACCTCCGGCTTAACCCTAGCTATTCTGCGTTATTGGAACCGAGAAACCGGTTGGCAAAACTCGTTTGGTGTAAGAGCACGTTATGATAACTTTACCCAAGCAAATGTTTCCAATCGCACTTTATTAATTTATCCAACTGCCGGCTTTAACCGTACTCGTGTTCGTGGTGGATTGTTCCCTTATTGGGGCGATTCACAGAAAATCACGCTTAACTGGGGAAATAAAGCTGTCGGTTCCGATGTCGATTTTTATTCAGCTATTGCCTCCACCTCTTGGATTCGAACTTATGCCGAAAATCATCGCTTTTTAACACGCGCAGAAATTGGCTATCTTTCAACCAATCAATTCGACAAAATTCCGCCGGCACTGCGTTTCTTTGCCGGTGGCGATAGAAGTATCCGCGGTTATGGTTACCATAAAATCTCACCGAAAGACAAAAATGGTGAATTAACGGGGGCAAATCGACTTTTTACCGCCAGCATCGAATATCAGTATCAGGTTAAACCAAAATGGTGGGGGGCTATTTTTTATGACACCGGTTTTGCTTCCGATCGTTTTGCTTTCAATGATTTACGCAAAGGTGCCGGCATCGGTGTACGCTGGAACTCGCCTATCGGTGCAGTCAAATTTGATATTGCGACCCCGATTAATGATAAAGACGACAGTAAAAATATCCAATTTTATATTGGCATAGGAGCAGAGTTGTGACAGATAATTCGAAACATTCCGAAACAGAAGCTAACAATAACGAACAAACTGCTTCAACTGCGATAAAGAAAAAACCGTTCGTTAAATTGATTAAATGGTCTGCAATCAGCCTGTGTGTGATTGTGATTTTACTGTTTACCACGATTGTCTCGTTGCTAAACAGTGAAACCTTGCAGCACAAACTGCTCGCACTGCTCGATCAGCAAATGGAACCGCTACAAATTGCGGAAGTAAAAGGGAATTTGCAGCAAGGATTAACATTATCCAACCTCACTTATCACGCTGACGGCATTGCGATTACCCTGCCAAAAACGCAGTTACAGCTGACAGCACAATGTTTATGGCGGATGACTGTTTGCATCAATCAGTTCAGCCTGCAACAGCCACAAATTACGATTGATACGGCATTGCTACCGCCGAGCGAACCGGATGACAATCAATCCAATAGTGGTTTTGCAATGCCGATTGGCTTAAATCTGCCACAAATTGAGATCAATCAACTTGCACTTAAAATCGACAATCGCTTGATCACACTCGATCATTTTTCTACCGGCTTGCAAGCAAACCGCAGTAACCATTTTCATCTGTTACCGACACAAATCAATGGTTTAAACGTTATCGAAACTGTGGAAAATCAGCTTTTGCAAAAATTGGAACAACTTGATGTTACAGATAAGCCAACGCAAGAAAAAGAAGTTGAAAAACCAATGGACTGGCAAGCATTAAAACAGGCTTTAAATCAGCCATTATTGGATAAAAAGCAAACACTAAAACTGCCTTTTAGTGTTGAAATCGATATCATTTCCGCCAAAAATTGGCTTTATCGCCAACAAAATGCCAAAGGAAAACCGTTATCGGAGCAGAAACTCAGTGAATTGATGTTGAAGGCAAACAGCGATGATCAACAATTCAATTTAGCTAAACTCTATTTACGCAGCACTATTGCCGATCTTGATGGTCAGGGGCAGCTACAATGGCGCGATCATTATCCGCTTCAATTCACGCTGAAAGGAGAATTTCATCAACAAAAAATCCGCGATGAAAAAGGTGAACAACACACATTTCCAAACAGCCATTTAACCGTCACTGCCGACGGTGAACTGTACGCTAAAACCAACATTAACGCCACTATTAGCGGTGTGGCGGATGCCTCGCTATCATCACAGCTTGAATTAACCGCAGCAAAAACACCGTTTAGCTTGGATTTAGTGATTCAACAGGCAAAATATCCGCTGTTCTTAAGTAAAAGCGAAAATCCGGCAACGGATCAGATCCGTTTAGTGAAAACGAAATTGAATGTTGTCGGTGATCTGTTGCACTATCAGGCGAATCTACAAGGCAACGTTGAGGGAATGCATTCGCCAACGGTTGATCTGGAATTGAACGGTGAGGGTTCGATTGGTGATTTTCGTATCCAATCCGCACATCTGTCCGGTTTAGGCGGCAGTGTTGATTTACAAGGTTACACCTCTTGGCAAAATGAGGTCATTTGGGATAGCCGGCTGCAATTAAAAAACCTTAATGTTTACCGCTATTTTCACAGTGTAGATTGGTTGGCAACCCTCTCCGGCGAGTTGGCTTCTTCCGGCAAAGTCGATGCTCAAGGCTGGCAAGTGGATATTCCGGTTATCAATCTCACCGGCAGTGCCAATAATCGCCCAATTAACATTCAAGGCGATCTTGCCCTCAGCAATCAAA
This sequence comes from Gallibacterium anatis DSM 16844 = F 149, assembly GCF_000379785.1. Classification (GTDB taxonomy): domain Bacteria; phylum Pseudomonadota; class Gammaproteobacteria; order Enterobacterales; family Pasteurellaceae; genus Gallibacterium; species Gallibacterium anatis. Next base: position 21,426 of record NZ_KB903674.1, read on the forward strand.
TTCCGCTTCTTAGTAAAGGATTTCAATTCGATTATGGGCAAAATCATCTCCTTTTAAAAGGCAAATTGGCGCAAGATTCACAATTTGATTTAACGCTTAATGCACCTGATTTTAGCGGACTTTATCGAAGTTTAGATCTTGCCGCACAAGGTGAGATCCGGATCAGCGGTGATATTCAGCAGCCGGAACTGGATCTCAACCTTGATATTGCGAAGCTCAACTTTGATACGCTTTTACTACAAAATGCTGATATCAAAGGTAAAATCCAAAGCGATCAACAAAATATTCGCGGCAATCTTGCGTTAAAACTGGCGCAATTTAAGTTGGGAGATGCCGTGCAACTGACGCAATTACAACTCAATGCTAAAGGTGATGAAAAAAATCATCAGCTCAATTTGCGTTCTCAAGGCAAACCGGCTGCGTTAAATGTTGATTTACAAGGTAGTTTTGATCGCAATGCCGAACGCTGGCAAGTCAATCTTAAAAACGGCAAAATCGACACACTCATCGGACAATTCAATGCCGATAAAACCATTAATGTCGATTACCTCAATCAAAAACAGCAGGCAACCATTTCCGCACATTGTTGGAATAACAGCAGTTTACCGCTCTGTTTTCCGCAAACCTTTACCGCTGGAGTGAACGGTCATCTTCCGTTTAAATTGCAACAGGCGGATTTACGCTTCCTAAAACCATTTCTTGGCGACAATACGCAGCTGAATTCTCGTTTCAATCTTGATGGTGAGGTAAATTGGTATCAGGATAAACCATTTGATGCCAAACTGAATTTAGACAGTAATAGATTGTCATTAGTGCAAAAACTGGATTATCGCCGTTTTGCATTGAATTTGGACAGAATATTGCTGAAAAGCACGATCAAAGATAACAATTTGAAACTGAACAGCGATATAAAAATTCGTAATAACGGCGAAATCAGTACCGAACTCACCTTAACCGATCTGTTGGACAGCAAAAAATTGGGCGGGAAGGTGCAATTCAAAGCCTTACAATTAGCACTGATTAAGCAGTTGTTAAATTCCGGCGATCAGCTTGACGGCAGAATTAATGCGGATTTGAGTCTGGCAGGAACGGCTTACTCACCACAATTACACGGCAGACTGGCATTGACGCAATTAACCAGTTCAATGCCGGCATTGCCGTTTAATATTAAGGATGGTTTTGCCAATCTGAACTTTAACGGCAACCGCTCCACAATGAAGGGTGAAATCATCACTCAAGAGGGTACATTGCACTTAAAAGGCGATAGCAGTTGGCAAATGTTAGATCACTGGCAAGCTAATTTAAGTGCGAAATCCGACGGACTGTCACTCAATATTCCAGAAATCGCAAAATTGACCGTAGTTCCCGATATTCATCTGCACGCGCAACCACAACACTTGAATATTGAAGGCAAAATCGATATACCTCGAGCTAATATTGACATTGAACAATTACCGGAAAGTGCGATTACAGTTAGCAGCGATGAAGTGATTTTAGAACAGAAACCTAAACTTTCTGCGGATCAGCGTTTAAATAGTTTCAATCAAAAAACAAATGCATTTTTATCCACTAATATTAATATCAGTTTAGGAGAACGCGTTTTAATCAAAGCTTACGGCTTAAAAAGCCGTTTGAGCGGTGTGCTCAATTTACGTCAACAAGATAACCAGCTCGGTCTTTATGGACAAATTAAGTTATTGAACGGGCGTTTTGCCTCTTATGGACAAGATTTGCTCGTGCGTAAAGGTGAAATTATCTTCTCTGGATTACCATCACAACCAACTTTAAATATTGAGGCAATTCGTAACCCAACCGCAATGGAAAATAGTAATATTACTGCAGGCATTCGTGTTACTGGTTTAGCAGAATCGCCTACCATTCAAGTATTCTCCGAACCATCAATGTCACAGGATAATGCGCTGTCCTATTTACTCACCGGAAGATCGCTCTCTTCTGACGGCGGCAACTCAGGTGCTTCGCTCGGTGCGGCACTCATCAGTATGAGCCTCTCGAAAACAGGTAAAGCGGTCGGGCAAATTGGAGAAACATTCGGTATCCGTAATTTAAACTTGGAAACTCAAGGGCTTGGCGACCAATCACAAGTGGTGGTGAGCGGTTATTTAACACCGCGTTTGCAGGTAAAATATGGGGTAGGATTATTTGAACCATTAGCTGAATTAACACTTCGCTATCGCTTATTACCGAAATTATATTTACAATCCGTATCAGGGACATCTCAAGCTGTTGATCTCTTATATCAATTTGAACGTTAAAGGATAGTTACTATGAAAGAAATTGCTGTCGTCGATCTTGGATCAAACAGTTTCCATATGATTGTTGCCCGTATTGTGAATGGTTCCATCCAGATACTTTCTCGTCTTAAGCAGAAAGTGCAATTAGCCGAAGGGCTCGATCAAAATCAAATTCTCAGTCAACAGGCAATGGATCGTGGCATTGCTTGTTTAGCACTTTTCTCTGAACGTTTACAAGGATTTCCGGCGGAAAATGTGCAAGTTATCGGCACCTATACTTTACGTCGAGCATTAAACAGTGATCAGTTCCTGCAACAGGCGGCTCGGGTTTTCCCTTATAAAATCAATATTATTTCCGGTCAACAAGAGGCGAAATTAATTTATGCCGGCGTGTCACATACACAACCTGAAAAAGGGCGAAAACTGGTGATTGATATTGGTGGCGGTTCGACAGAAATGGTGATTGGTGATGATTTCACTCCATTGATTGCCGAAAGTCGTCATATGGGTTGCGTCAGCTTTGCTAAACGTTTTTTTAAAGACGGTGTTATCAGCAAACAGCGTTTTCAACAGGCAAAACAGTGCGCGTTAGAAAAAATTGAGGATCTCGCTTGGGAATATCGCCAACTCGGCTGGGACTCAGCTCTCGGCTCATCCGGCACAATCAAAACCGTCAGTGAAGTGCTGTTGGCGCTGCATTTTAAAGATGGGCTGATTACGCTTGAACGTCTTAACGATCTGATTGATCGCACCCTTAAAGTTACTCATTTTACACAGCTGCATTTGCCGGGTCTGCACCACAATCGCATTGATGTTTTTGTGCCGGGGTTGGCAATTTTAGTCACCCTATTTGAAACGTTTCAAATTAAAAGTATGCGTTATTCCGATGGCGCAGTGCGTGAAGGCGTGATGTACAATTTTGAAGATAAATTCCGTGTCAGTAATATCCGCGAACGTACGGTAAACAGCCTCAACCAACAATTTAATCTGGATCGGCAACAAGCACAGCGGGTTTCAAAAACTGCACAAATGTTGGCAAAACAGTTTAAATTATGGAAAGAACCACAATACAGCGATGAAATGCAACAAATTTTATACTATGGCGCATTAACTCACGAAGTGGGGATCGTCATAAATCATCGTTACGTGCAAAAGCATTCAGCCTATATTTTACAAAACACCGAATTGCCCGGTTTTGATAATGAACAACAACGTTTGTTGGCGATTTTGGTGCGTTTTCATACCGGCACTTTCCGCATTGCGGATATTCCTGACTGCTATCGTTACAACAATGACGATGTGCTAGCACTGATTTTATTGTTACGCTTGACCGTTATTTTTAATAAAGCACGTCAAGCAACGGAACCGGCGGAAATCGGCTTGCAAAACAAAAACGCTCAACAGTGGCAATTAACTTTTCCTAAGCATTATCTTGAGCATAATCCACTGCTAAATAGCGATCTTCAACAAGAACAAAAATTCCTCGCCTCTTTGGGGATCATTTTTAATTATCAATAAAATATAAGGGTACTTTTCACTGATCTGTACCCTTATGCATTTCAATTCATCTGTGTCATAAAACAGTTAAACATCACACTGAATTATCTTTTTAATCTTGCCGGAATTGCCGGTGCAGTCAAACGAGATAATTCCGTCCCTTGCAAATCAATCGTACCAAATCGTGGATGCTGATTATTCCAATCATTAACTGCTTGTTCCAAATCTTCTACCTTGTCGGCAACAAAATTCCACCAAATCACGGTCGGGTGCGGCAACGGCTCACCGCCCAACAACATAATATGCGTTCCCTGTTCCGCCCACAGTGTTAATTCTTCTTGCGCCGCTGCACAATCGGATAAAATCGCAATTTCATCTTTGGCATAGCGTTCACCGTTAATTTTAATCGTGCCGTTTATCACCAAAATCGCATATTCAAATTTATCCTGACGCTCAATTTCAAAGGCTTGCGCCTGTTGAAAACGCATATCTACGCCCACTAACGGACTAAATTGACTGGTCGGTGCTTGACGACCTTGATAACTACCGGTTGTCAAAATGTAATCAATGCCCTGATCCGACCATTCCGGCAACTGCGGATAATGCTCAAAATTAGGCTCGATCTCTTGATTCATCGGCAAAGCAATCCATAACTGTACCGCGTGCAGATTTTTGACACCGGCTGGTGTCTGTTCGGTATGACTGATGCCACGCTGGTTACCGGTGCCGGCAGTCATCAAATTGACCTGTTTCGGACGAATTAATTGACGATTACCTAGGCTATCCTGATGCCAAACTTCCCCCTCCAACATCCACGTGAAAGTTTGTAAATTGGTATGCGGATGCAAACCGACTTGCATTCCTTTATTTTCTTGGCTAAATGTTGCCGGACCGGCGTGATCCAGAAAACACCACGCTCCTACGGTTCTATGCTTATTTTGAGGCAAAAGACGGGCGACAGGAATGCCGCCCACATCTTTGGTTTTCGCTAAAAATTTATCAACACTCATTTATTTTCTACCCATTGAAAGAAACGTTGTGCAAACTGTTTTAAGAAGTTGGTTGTGCGCTCATCCAGATCGAAACTCGCTTTACTCAAATAAACTTCGGGTTGAGCTAATACTTCAGCTCCAACAAAGGTTAGCACTTTTCTTAAATCCAATCCGGCATTAATGCCGCCGTAGACACCCGGAGAAGCGGTAACAATAGCGACTTTCTTATTTAACCAAACATTTTGTCCGTAAGGTCGAGTGGCAATATCAATCACATTTTTTAATGCGGCAGGAATGGTTCGATTATGTTCTGGAGACGCAATTAGAATAGCATCGGCACACTTTATCTGTTCTCTGATACGATTATAGGATGGAATGTCTATTTCATCTAAATCCTGACTATACAAGGGCAAATTACTAATATCAATCTCTTCAATTTGAACATTTTCCGGCGCACATTTTAAAATTTGCTCGGCAATATGCCGATTTAATGACTGTTTACTTAAACTTCCAACAATTAATGCAACCACGCTCATAAGATTTCTCCAATAAATGATTGAAATAAAAAAACAGGGTGCGTTCACACCCCGATATTAGATGATACAGAATACAGTTTAGTTTCTTTCAGAATCAAGTTGTTCATTATTATGTTCAATTTCACATACTTTTAAATATGATCTTTAGATTCACAAGCCCGACTCTATTGGTAACTCCGCTTTGCACCAAGCATCGAAGCCGCCACGAACACTGTAAACCTCATCAAAACCTTGCTTGACTAAAAATTGTGCCACATTACGGCTGCTGTTGCCGTGATAGCAAATGACGACGATCGGATCTTCAAAATCGCAGCGCTGGCAAAATTCACCATAACTTTGATTGGTTAAGTGAAAGGCAGCTTGCGGATGGCTATAAGCAAATCGCTGTATATCGCGCACATCGACCAGAAATGCCTGTCGATCCTGAACCAGCTGCCACGCGGTTTGTGCATCAATTTCTTTAAAAGTGTCTGCCATAAATCCTCCCATAAAAATGAGCCGATATTATACAGAGTTTCACTCGATTATTAACAATGTTACAACACAATTTTTCCCAGCGGATAATGCACCACTACCTGATTGCCGCTACATTGAATATTAAAAACAATGCCGTTTTGTTGTACGTTTTTTTCACAATTTTCACCGATGACTCTTAAATTCCATTGATTTTCAGCAATTTGCAAAGCTTGTGTCGCCTGCCACAAAATTGCTGTTTGCTGCTGTTGCCGCTTAATCCAATGCTGTGTCGACAGTAATAACAGTGACAAAAACATCAGCGTCACCAAGACATTGATAATCGCACTGCCTTTCAGATTATGTTGCGCCAAAATCACGCCAACCGCCCCTCATTTTCCAACTTGAATATCGTTTTGATAAATTCTGAATGATCTCTACATCAAAGACTATTTTGATATTTTCGCTATAACGCAATCCTCGTTCATAAATAATTGCACCAAAAATCGTACCTTGCCCTGAAATTTGTAAGTCATTGAGCGCAACAATCACACCATAAAAATCCTGATCTAACGTAATTTCATTCTGTTCTACCTTCCATATTTGCGGCTCAGTCGCTGAAGCGTTTTCTATCGATGGTGCAGACAGCGGATAATCGATATTAAAGTATTCTTTTAACGGCGAATTTAAGCTTTTTTTCGGTTCCTGCACAAAAATCTGTTGCCGTTCACAATCAATAAAATGACTTATGCCGCTACCATAAGAGTATTCTTCTGCGCTTAAACGTTCAGTATAATTTAATCTATCTGTATGATTAGATTGACAAAATGCAGCATATTGCTGTTGATATTGTTGATATAACTGTGCTTGCTGCAAGGCATAATCTTGTCTTACTGATAGATTTTGACGATAAAGCGATAAATCATCCTCCGTCACCAACAGCAGTAACAGCACAAGAGCGTTAATAAACAACAAGGTTAATAAATTGAGATAACCATTATGGTAATGCTGCATTTTGTACCTCATTGAGTAATGGCACTAATGCGGTGGCTTGATAAGCGATCTGTTTTTGCTCATTTAGATGCACTTTTAACGTTATCTGAATCCCTTTTTTCTCTGCTAACCAATTAAATTTCAACGTTTCCACTACATAACTTTCCGGCAGCAATTTATACCAACGTTTAGCAGTACAATTCGAATTATTGAGATGTCGTTGACACTCATCAGCTCTGCATTGTTCAACAAAACTGTTTTTATCCATAAACAACATTTCAATATTGTTATTACCGTAACGATAACCGAACAGCTCTTCGTCCAATCTGGAACTGCTGTTGCGTTCATTTTCAATACAGGCTTGATTGCGCCGCTGACTCCCGATACAACCATCCATATTCAGATCATAAAAAAACATAACACATTGAAAATAACCGGATTTTTCCTGATTTAACTGAATACTCTTACCCTCTATCTGAAACAATGCCAAATTATTTTCCCGTTTTGCTGCGTGATAGCCGGCACGGCGCAAATCTTTACTCATCAGCTGTAACGCTTTATGTACTTGATTTTGCAACTGTAACTGCTGTTGTTGTTGCTGGCGATATTGATAAACCATCATCAACAATGAAACCAATATGGATACAATTAACATCGAGATCATCAATACAATTAACATTTCGGGCAACGTTGCCCCGACAAAATAAGTCCTATGCTTAATTTTCATCTTCATATTTCAAACAGGCACTTTCTGATATGTTTTCATTGATTCTTACCTCACCGAGTCCGCTATATTTGAAAAATGCTCTTTGCTGACCTGCTTGCAATAGAAAACACTTATTTTTCATTGTGTTACGTTCCGGTTTAAAGGTCGTCAACGCTTTTGGATAATAATCTTTCGCGATAAAAGTGATACTTTGCGGTGAATGCGGCATATAGACCATTCTTTCCTGGTGTTTCTCGCAGCCTTGTAAATACAGACAATTACAAATTGCCGCACTTTTTGGTTGTGCGATTAAACACCAATTATTCACTGATTTATTGGCGATTAACTGCCAGCTCTCTAAAGAATGGTTGATACGTTGTTGTACTAAAGCTAAATAGTGCTGCAATCGATTCTGCTCGACATAAAGCAGAAATTGTTGCTGAATATTACGCCAATCAGGTGCAACCCATAACAACGACAAAGAGAGAATAAAGATCACGACTAACAATTCAATCAAAGTAAATCCCGGTTGATATTTAGACATTACAAAAATCCAAAACACTTTTTTGAATGAGATTAATCGTTTCTAATAACAATGAGAAAAAGAGTGCTTGTTTTTGCGATCAGGATCGAAAAAAAGAAAATTAAAATAAAAAAAGTGCCGCATCAGGTGCGGCACAATGGAGGATTAATCTAGAATTCTAAGATGAGAAGTTTTTTTCTGCGCTTGGCTTTGTTCTTTAGACTTCTCTTTATTTTCGTCAGGTGGCGTGTCTACAATATCGGCAAAACCAATCGGCTGATCATCATTGATTTCAGCGATTTCATATACTTCTTCATCTTCAAACATCACACCGTCGCCATTTTCACGCGCATAAATCGCTAACGCTGCCCCCAATGGAATCACAATATGCCGGATAACGCCATTAAATCTGGCACTAAAACGAATTTCCTCATTACCAAGTGAAAGATTACCTACCGCATTTGGCGATAAATTCAGCACAATCTGCCCATCTCTCACATATTCAACCGGCACATCAACGTGTGGATAATCCGCATTCACCACTAGATAAGGCGTAAGATCATTATCAACTAGCCAATCAAAATAGGCTCTGAGCAGATAAGGACGTTTCGGTGCTAATACTGTCATTATTTATCCTTATTTGTCATCCATAATATTTAACGCGCTGCTGTTGCCCAATGATTTAGCAAAGCTATCACGTGAGAACACTTTATTCATATAATTTTTAATGGCTTTGCTGCCGGCACCACTGAACTCAATGCCCAATAACTGAATGCGCCATAATAACGGTGCTAAATAGCAATCCACCAAACTGAATTCATTGCTCATAAAATATTCATATTGAGTAAAAATCGGCGCAACCGCTAATAATTCTTCACGTAGCTGCTTACGAGCAGCGATTGAGTCCGGATTGTTTTCATCCACCGCCTTCGCAAAAACAGGATACCAGTCATTTTCAATACGCTGCATTAGCAAACGACACTCGGCTCTTGCAACCGGATACACCGGCATCAAAGGCGGATGAGGGAAACGTTCATCCAGATATTCCATAATAATTCTAGAATTAAATAAAACTAAATCTCTATCCACTAAGGTCGGTAAACTTCCGGTTGGATTAAGTTCCAATAAATCTTCTGAAATTTCTCCCGGCTCGATATTTTCAGTTTCATAGGCGACGCCTTTTTCAGCCAACACAATTTTCACTTGGTGACAGTAAATATCGTTTTTGTCGGCAAAAAGTGTCATAATCGAACGTCTATTGGCTGCTATCGTCATTTATTCCTCCGCTAAAAAGTGGGTATAAGCCAGTTACCCGGATAATAATGTAAAAATTTGACCGGTAATTATAGCACATTTTGTCGTCATACTGTTATAAATTTAAAAAAATTGGATGTAACTATTTAATATATAAAGATTTATTTTGTAATCCCATACTGTCTTAGTTTATTGGCAACCGCAGTATGTGAGATACCTAAATGTTGCGCCAATTTTCTGGTACTTGGATATTCGGCATAAAATTTTTGCAAAATTGCCGCTTCAAAATGTCCCAGCATCTCTTCCAAAGTTGCTCCCTGCAACTGTTCAAGATTAAATTGAGAACACCATTGCTGTTGCAAATGCAATCCGCTAATCGTCAATTTTCCATTCTCCGCCAATGAACAGGCACGATATAAGGCATTATACAATTCACGCACATTCCCTGACCAAACATGTTTCTGTAAAAATGTAATAAAATCATTATCATAGTATGGCTGAGGAATGCCTAAACGGGCGGAAATCTGTTTCACAAATTGCTGTACCAAAAGAGGAATATCCTCTTGCCGCTCTCGTAGCGGTGGAATATTTAACGTCAGTACATTTAAACGGTGATAAAGATCTTCCCGTAATTTTCCTTGCTCAACATAAGCGGATAAAGGTTCTTGTGTAGTACAAATAACACGCACATTAACATAATGTTCCTGCTCCTCGCCCACTCGGCGAAAAGAACCATCATTCAAAAAGCGCAACAATTTAGCCTGCATCGGCAAAGAAAGTTCGGCAATATTATCCAACAACACCGTACCGTGATTCGCATACTCAAAAAAGCCAATGGTTTTATGCCCATTAGCGTTATAACCGAACATTTCGGCTTCGGCATCTTCCGGCGGCAAGCCGGCACAATTTACCGCAATAAATTGTTGATCTCGCCGATTTCCCAAGTGATGACACGCCTTTGCAATAAATTCCTTGCCTGTTCCGGTTTCACCTTGAATCAATAATGGTGCGTCAGAAAAAGCGAATTTTTTTGCCATCGAAACCATTTCTGCCATTCTTTTACTTTTTGCCACCACCTCATCAAAAGTATTGCTGTGATAAATATTGAATTGCTGGACATCAATACGCAACATATCAAAAGATTGTAACGTCACCACGCTGCCGATAAATTGTTGTTCATTTTCTGCCAAGGTTAACGGCAATAAATCAAAACGCCAATGTTGGTCATCCAGCTGAATATGATGAGAAATCGCTAACGGTGCGGAATATTGTTTTGACTGTTTTAAAAATGTTTGATACCAACTTGATTGTTGTAATGCCGGAATTGCATCAAGCAGAAATTGATCTTGTAATGAGCTGATCTTCGGCTTTTTTTCTTGTAGATAGGGTAACAATAATTGGGTGGCGTGCTGATTGGCAAACTCAATTTTCCCTGAAAAATCAATGGATAAGATCGGGTGAGGCAGAGCTTCAAACAATGCATTGAGTTCTATAGTTTTACGCTCGTAAGGCAAATAATCCAATTTTGTTACTGCCTTTACCCCATCAATTCGGCGTAATTTATCGCTAAGATAATCAATTTGAAAATTGGCAATTTTTTCAAATTTCAGATAAATAATTCCGTTCTGATCAATCTTTTTTAACTCAATGCCTTCTAAATTAATTTGCTCTTTAGCCAATAAATCCAGGACTTCTTTCGCCACCCCGATTCTATCAATGCAGGTTATCGCAAAACGCATCTTTTATCTCCTCATATTCGTATACTGACGGCTATAATACCCGATAGTTCGTATAGAAATAAAGACAGCGTAAAGAAAAGTTTACGATTTTTTTTCCACTAACGGTAACAATTCGGCAATCGTTTCTATTTGATAAGTCGGCGATATCGCAGTTTGGTTATCTCTACCATAATGCAACCAACAGGTATCCAAGCCAGCATTATTACCGCCAAGAATATCCGATTCCAATGTATCGCCCACAACTAACACCTCCTCACTATGTCGAGGTTTTGCCAACTGCAAAGCGTGATGGAAAAAATCAGGATGTGGCTTAGAAACGCCGATCTCTTCAGAAACCACCACAAATTCAAAATAATCGCTTAACCCCGTTTTCTGCAAACGTAATTGCTGCATTGCGGTAAAGCCGTTGGTAATAATGGCTAATTTAGCACGATGTTGTAACTGCTGTAATAACTCCACCACGCCTTCCAGCGGACGACAAACTTCCGCCATTGTCACTAAAAAGCCGTGATTTAATTCCGCCGGTTTCACCGACAAGCGTTTACCCCACTCACTGAAACGTTGCTCCTGTAAGGTTTTCGCATCTATTTTTCCATCTTGATAAGCCACCCAAAGCGGTTTATTAAGTTGTTGATATTCAATAAAATCTTCTTGTGTAAAATCAACATTATAGTGAGTGAAAAGTTGTTTTAACCCTGAAAACGAATCAAAAGAGAATAATGTTTCATCCGCATCAAAAAGAATCCAGTTATATTTCATTACATTCCTTATCCAATAAAGTTTGCAACTCCACATTGTTTTGACAATATTTCAATTTTGCAAACAGTTGTTCCGCTTCAATAAAATGGTTCAATAAAAACCTAAGCCACTGCTTAATGCGAGCCAAATGATACCAGCCGCTATCCCATTGGTTATCAACACGGCTGTAATATTGCAATAACATCAAAATGTTCCGCCACGACATTACCTCGCTATTGTCTTTAATCACATAGCTCAAATTAGGAATTTGCAATGCGCCGCGAGCCACCATTAAATCCTCACAACCGGTAACGGCAAGGCATTCCTGCGCCTGCTGCGCATTAAAAATTTCACCATTGGCAATGACCGGAATCGATAATTTTTGTCGCACTTCGCCAATTTTCTGCCAATCAATTTTATCAGCCCGATAACCATCCATTTTGGTTCTACCGTGAATCGCAATCTCATCGGCACCGCCCTGCTGTACAGCGTCCGCAATTTCCAGTGCTTTTTGTTTATCATCCCAACCTAAACGTACTTTCACACTGACGGTTTTTTCGGAACTTACTGCTTGGCGAATGGCTTTGGTTGCTTGATAAATCAGCTCCGGCTGCTTTAACAAACTTGCTCCGCCACAACTGCCGTTAACGGTTTTTGAAGGGCAACCGCAATTAAGATCGATACCGTGCGACCCCAACTCAAGCGCCAAGTTAGCATTTTCAGCCAACCATTGCGGATGTTGTCCTAACAACTGAACTCTTACCGGTGTGCCGCTATCAGTGTAACCCTGCTGATATAATTCAGGACAAAGCCGATAAAAAACCTTCTTCGGTAATAACTGGTCAACAACCCGCACAAATTCGGAAACACAAAGATCATAATTATTGCAAGAGGTTAAAAGCTGACGCATAAACGGATCCAGCACCCCTTGCATCGGTGCTAAAATTAAACGCATTCTATTTTATTTCTTCCAACCTTTGACCTTACAGATCAAATCATAGGCAGCTTGAATTTGTTGGGCTTTCTCTTTTGCCATCTCCATCATCTGTTCCGGCAATCCTTTCGCAATCAATTTATCCGGATGATGTTCATTCATTAATTTACGATAAGCTCTTTTCACTGTAGCACGATCATCTTCTGCTGATACGCCTAACACACGATAAGCATCCTCTAGTGTCGGCCCGGAAGAACTTTGTGCCGCATTTTGGTATCCGCCGTAGGATTGTTGATATTGATAATCACCATTTTGTTGTTGGTATTGACGATAAAAACCGCCTTGAGAAAATTGACGTGCCGCATAAATCATCGCCAGCATCTGCTCAAATTGCATTCTTGAATAGCCCAACTCTTCGGCAACAATGAACAAAACTTCTTTTTCATTCGGGTGCAATTCTTGATCTGCCAGCGCCGTTTGAATCTGAATTTCCAAAAACATACGCAACAGGTCTGTACGCTGTCCACATCCGGCTCTAAACTCTCTGATGGCTTGACGAATAGGGAAATCAGCCTCTTTTCCTCGTGTAAATGCCGCTTTTGCTAATTGTCGATGCGCTTCATCAAGCTGCATACGATCCATAAACATATTGGCTAATTGAATGTCTTCTGCCGTAACCCGACCTTTAGACTTGCTCAAATGTCCCATCACCGCAAAAGTGGTCTGCATAAATAGAGATTGACGTGAAACGGAACGCCCGAATAAAGAGGAACGTACGCTGCCCAACTCATATAATTTTTTATCGGCTAAATGCCCTAAAATAGCGCCGAAAATTGCGCCAAAAAAGCCGCCGAATTTAAAACCGACAATGATCCCGATTAACTTACCGATAAAATTCATCTCTTATCTTTTCCCTTCTATCTAGGTTAAAAAATCGGTCTATTCTACCGCACAAATAGGGAAGTCGCGAATGGATTTCAACGCTAATCCTGCGCTTTGAACGCTTCTGAAATTTCTTCTTGAGAAAAACCGCGTGATAATAAAAAACGCCACATTTTTTGCTTGGTTTTAAAATCGGAAACTATGGCGTAATCAGGAAATTTTTTTGCTAACGTCTGCTGTGCTAACGCATACCAATCAATATCGGCTTGTTCCAATGCGTGTTGCATCACTTCATTTTGAATGCCTTTTTGTTGTAACTCCTGTTTAATGCGTTGTAAGCCATAACCTTTGTGCACTCTTGAAAGTAAGAAATACTCACAGAAGCGGAAGTCATTTTGCCAATTTTTCTCCTGACATTTTGCAATAGTTTGTTCTATTTCCTGTTCCGAAAAGGCTTTTGCTTGCATCTTACAACGTAATTCATACTCGCTGTAATCTCGAATTGCCAACAATTTCAATACATAATTAAGGGCAAGATTTTCCATAATTCAATCGCTGTTAATTTATTGAATAGAGAACATAATCATAATGAACAGACAATAAAATAAATAGTTAAAATAACCGAGCTGTTCAGATGTTATCTATAATTGAAAAAATCCCTGCCGATCAAACTTTTGATTTTAGGCAGGGATATTGAGGGTATTATTCACCGAAATTTAATGCGTCATCTTCCGGTTGTTTTTCTGTATCATCCGCAACTAATAACTGCTCCGGATTGGAAAGCAACTCTTCACGTAATTTACGTTCCAACTCGGCAGCCACCTCCGGATGTTCGGCAAGCCACTTCATTGCATTGGTACGACCTTGACCAATCTTTTCATCATTGTAGGAATACCAAGCACCTGATTTATTAAGCAATTTATGTTTCACGCCCAATTCGATTAATTCACCGTTTTTCGAAATACCTTCTCCGTAAAGAATTTGGAATTCTGCTTGTCTAAATGGCGCGGCAACTTTATTTTTCACCACTTTAACTCTGGTTTCGTTACCAATTACTTCATCGCCATCAGTAATTGAGCCTGTGCGGCGAATATCCAAACGCACTGAAGCATAGAATTTTAAGGCATTACCACCGGTTGTTGTTTCTGGATTACCAAACATAACCCCAATTTTCATACGAATTTGGTTAATAAACACCACTAAACAGTTTGCAGTTTTGATATGACCGGTAAGTTTACGCAATGCCTGAGACATTAAACGTGCCTGTAACCCCATATGGGAATCACCCATATCACCTTCAATTTCCGCTTTCGGTGTTAATGCTGCTACAGAGTCAATAATAATGACATCCACCGCTCCGGAACGTACTAAAGCATCACAAATTTCCAACGCCTGTTCGCCGTTATCCGGTTGCGAAACTAAAAGTGATTGTACATCAACCCCTAATTTAGAGGCATAAATAGGATCCAATGCGTGTTCCGCATCAATAAAGGCACAGGTTTTACCCTCTTTTTGTGCTTGCGCAATCACAGATAAAGTTAATGTGGTTTTACCGGAAGATTCAGGCCCAAAAATCTCAACGATGCGCCCCATTGGCAAACCACCAATACCTAACGCCACATCTAATGCCAATGAACCGGTAGAAACCGCTTCCACATCCAATGTTTGTGTATCACCAAGGCGCATAATTGAACCTTTACCGAATTGTTTTTCAATTTGCCCTAATGCTGCTGCCAATGCTCTTTCTTTATCTTCATTGTTTGTTGTCATATTCATTGCCCTTTTATTCATAAACTACGAGGAAATTTTCCGCTTATTATACTGTATAGTTATACAGTATCAAGCATTTTATGTTACCAATAATTAAAACTGTGAACTTGCTTCCAAATTTTACACATATTATAGCGCTGACTGTTTGTAACTTTCGCTTTGTTTCATCATCTTTTATACTATTCATCCGGCAAAAAGGATAATAATTATGACTTTAGAGAGCAATCTTTCTTCTTTTACCCCGATGATGCAGCAATATTTAAAAATTAAAGCGGAACATCCCGATATTTTGCTGTTTTATCGTATGGGTGACTTTTATGAACTGTTTTTTGATGATGCCAAACGAGCATCACAACTTTTAGATATTTCATTAACCAAACGCGGCAAAACCGATGGCGATCCAATCCCAATGGCGGGTGTACCTTATCACGCTGTAGAAGGCTATTTAGCAAAACTGGTGCAATTAGGCGAGTCGGTTGCGATTTGTGAACAGATTGGTGATCCGGCAACCAGTAAAGGGCCGGTTGAACGCAAAATTGTCCGCATTGTCACACCGGGAACAATCAGTGATGAGGCATTGTTGCCGGAAAGACAAGATAACCTTATTGCCTGTGTTTACTACGAAAAGAAAATTTTTGGTTTAGCCACGCTTGATATGAGTTCCGGTCGCTTTCAAATTAGTGAACTTGCGGACGAAGCTGCCCTCACCACCGAGTTGCAACGCATTATGCCGGTTGAAATTCTCTATCCGGAAGATTTTGCTTATATCAGACTGCTTGAACCTTACAAGGGATTACGTCGCCGTCCAACTTGGGAATTTGAACTGGTTACCGCAATCAAATTATTGACTAAACAATTCGGCACTCAGGATCTTAAAGGTTTTGGCGTGGATAAAGCGATTGTTGCCTTATGCGCTGCTGGTTGTTTATTGCAATATGCGAAAGAAACTCAACGCACCGCATTGCCGCATATTAATGCGATTTCACTTTCTCAAGAGCGTGACTTTATTGTGATTGATGTCGCTTCCCGCCGTAACTTGGAATTAACGCAAAACCTTGCAGGCGGTACAGAAAACACATTGGCTTCTGTACTTGATTATTGCAGCACGCCAATGGGCAGCCGCTTGCTTAAACGCTGGATTCATCAGCCGTTGCGCCACAAACAAACATTATTAAACCGTCAAAATGCGGTTAAAAATCTGATTCAACAGGAACGCTATTCTGATTTTAAACCGCTGTTGCAACAGATCGGCGATATGGAACGCATTTTAGCGCGTATCGCCTTGCGTTCTGCGCGTCCGCGTGATTTAACCCGTTTACGTCAGGCATTAGGGCAATTACCGCAAATTATCCAGCTTTTACAACAACATAATCAACATCAGCAGTTTGATATGCTGTTGTCGAAGTTGCAGGATTTTAGTGAATTATTTGCCTTGTTAACACGAGCAATCATTGAAACACCGCCATTATTAATTCGTGATGGCGGTGTGATTGCCCCCGGTTATCATCAAGAGTTGGATGAGTGGCGTGAGTTGGCGACCGGTGCAACGCAATATCTGGAAAATTTAGAAATAAGAGAACGGCAACAAACCGGCATTGATACCCTCAAAATCGGTTATAACGCCGTTCACGGTTATTATATTCAAATCAGCCGAGGTCAGGCAGAACGTGCACCAACGCACTATATTCGCCGCCAAACCTTAAAAAATGCGGAACGTTTTATTATTCCGGAATTAAAAGATTACGAAGATAAAGTCTTAAAAGCAAAAGGTGCTGCGTTGGCATTGGAAAAACAGCTTTACGATGAGCTTTTCGATTTGTTATTGCCGCATCTTTCCGCATTGCAAACCACCAGTCTGACCTTAGCCGAATTGGATGTATTGGCAAATTTAGCGGAGCGTGCGGAAACGTTGAATTATGTTGCTCCGACCTTTAGTGAACAAACATTAATCAGCATTGAAGCAGGGCGACATCCGGTGGTGGAAACCGTTTTGCAAGACCCATTTATTGCCAATCCGCTCGATCTCAATCAAAAACGTCATCTGTTGATTATTACCGGGCCGAATATGGGCGGTAAAAGTACCTATATGCGCCAAACCGCATTGATCACCTTAATGGCGTATATCGGCAGTTTTGTGCCGGCACAACAGGCCGTTATTGGCCCGATAGATCGTATTTTTACTCGTATCGGTGCCTCTGATGATTTAGCCTCCGGTCGCTCCACTTTTATGGTGGAAATGAGCGAAATGGCGAATATTCTTCATCAAGCCTCGCCACAAAGTTTGGTGTTAATTGATGAAATTGGGCGCGGCACTTCCACTTATGACGGTCTTTCCCTTGCTTGGGCGTGTGCGGAATGGTTGGCAACGCAGCTCAAATCCTTAACGCTGTTCGCCACCCACTATTTTGAATTGACCTCTTTACCGCAACAGTTGCCGGGTTGCCTCAATATTCACCTTGACGCTAAAGAGCATAATGATACGATTGCATTTATGCATTCGGTGCAGGAAGGCGCAGCCAACAAAAGCTACGGTATTGCGGTGGCACAACTTGCCGGCGTGCCAAGACCGGTGATCCAACTGGCGAAACAGAAATTAAAACAGTTACAAAAACTTTCGTTGCAGAACAGCCAAATTAATGATTACCAAACCGAGCTGGATTTCAATCCGGAACCGGAATTTGATGCAAACAGCGAAGCGATTTTGCAACAATTAGCACAGATTGATCCGGACGATTTAACGCCGAAACAGGCACTGGCAATGTTATATCAGCTTAAAAAATTACAACAATCTTAACCATTTAACACAACAGAGGGAAACGTTATGCCAATCAATTTACGTCAACGTCATTTTTTACGCTTAATGGATTTCACACCACAAGAGATCCAGTTTTTGCTTGATTTAGCCGCCGAACTAAAAAAAGCAAAATATGCCGGCACCGAACAGCCGCGCTTAAAAGGTAAAAATATCGCATTGGTGTTTGAGAAGACCTCAACCCGCACCCGTTCCGCATTTGAAGTAAGTGCGTTTGATCAAGGTGCCAATGTTTCTTATATCGGTCCAAGCGGTTCACAAATCGGACATAAAGAGAGTATGAAAGACACCGCGCGCGTGTTGGGCAGAATGTATGATGCCATTCAATATCGTGGTTATGGTCAAGAATTGGTCGAAACATTGGCAAATTATTCCGGCGTGCCGGTTTGGAACGGCTTAACCGATGAATTCCACCCAACACAAATTTTGGCAGATTTCTTAACGATGTTGGAACACGGCAAAGGTAAACGCCTTGATCAAATGAAACTCGCCTATCTCGGTGATGCCCGCAATAATATGGGAAACTCCTTTGTGGAAGGTGCAGCGTTAATGGGATTGGATTTACGTTTAGTCGGTCCGAAGCAGTTCTTTCCGGAACAGAAGCTGCTTGATGAAGTAGCTGAAATGGCTAAACAGACAGGAGCAAAAATTACCTGTACTGAAGATGTTGAAGCCGGCGTAAAAGATGTTGATTTTATCTACACCGATATTTGGGTTTCGATGGGCGAACCGGAAAGTGCGTGGGCAGAACGCATTGAGCTAATGAAGCCATATCAGGTTAATGCCAAATTAATGGCGCTTACTGGCAATCCTAATGTGAAATTTATGCATTGCTTGCCGTCATTCCACGATAAAAATACCGTTATCGGCAAGAAAATGGCAGAAAAATATGGAATGAATGGGTTAGAAGTAACGGATGAAGTCTTTGAGTCCGAAGCATCAATTGTCTTTGATGAAGCAGAAAACAGAATGCACACCATCAAAGCGGTAATGGTAGCAACTTTAGCTTAAATCATATCGGTAAATATGGAGAAAAATGATGATAGACACGCTTATTTTTGATATGGGCAATGTCCTTATTGAATGGGAGCCGGATAAATTTCTCCATTTTATCGAAACCGATCCCGATCGCATTCGGGCATTACATCAAGCGATCTTTGCCTCCGGAATCTGGGCAAAACAGGATAATGGTGAATTTAATGCTGCACAGGCTTATCAAAGCAGTCTATCACTACTGAATTCCAGTTATGCCGACAGTTTATCCACCTTCTATTTTCATTGGTTCAGGTATGCGCAACGTTATTTAACATTGCAACAGATTGCGATCGAATTAAAAAATATTGGCTATAAACTCTATATTCTCTCCAATACATCCGCTGTTTTCGATGATTTGGTAAGTGCCGATTTATTGCCTATCACAGATGTAATTGATGGCAAAGTGCTCTCCTATCAGGTAAAACTGGTTAAACCCGATAATGCTATTTATCAGCATTTATTGGATAGCTATCAACTCAACGCGGCAAATTGCCTTTTCCTTGATGATGTAAATGAAAATCTTGAAGCGGCTCAACATTGTGGCATTCATACGCTTAAAGTAACGAACCAGCAACAAGCAATAGCAGATCTGTTATCCATTCTCGAAAGAAAAGGTAAATACCGTATTGATTCACTTTTAACTCTTAATAAAGGAAAAAACGATGACTAAAATTATTCACACAGAAAAAGCACCGGCGGCGATTGGTCCTTATGTACAAGCGGTTGATTTAGGTAATCTTGTGCTTACTTCAGGACAAATTCCGGTTAATCCGCTCACCGGTGAAATTCCAAGCGATATTGTGGCGCAGGCTCGCCAATCATTGGAAAATATTAAAGCGATTGTTGAACAGGCAGGTTTAAAAGTGTCTGATATTGTGAAAACAACCGTATTTGTTAAAGATTTAAACCAATTTGCCGTTATCAATGCGGAATATGAACGTTTCTTCCAACAAAATAATCACCCAAGTTTTCCGGCACGTTCTTGTGTTGAAGTAGCACGTTTACCGAAAGATGTTGGCTTGGAAATTGAAGCGATCGCCGTAAGAAAATAACTGTTAAAGCGGGGCAATCACTCCGCTTTTCCGCCCATTCTCACTCAATTCCAAAATCAATTTTGGAAAATTAAGTTACTATAACTTGCATAACAAACACAAGACGTAATAAATTTAGCCTCATCACAAATAATATAGAATTATGATTCAATTCCTCTAACAAGGATGCTAATAATCAAGGAGTATTTATGAATAATTTTACATTACACCTCCCAACTAAAGTGTTATTCGGCAAAGGTCAAATTGCTGAAATTAAAACCCAAATTCCTGCCGGCGCAAAAATCTTAATGACTTATGGTGGCGGCAGCATTAAAAGAAATGGTGTTTATGATCAAGTGCTGGAGGCATTAAAAGGTTTTGAAATTGTTGAATTTTCCGGCATTGAACCTAATCCACAATTTTCCACATTAATGAAAGCGGTCGAGCTTGGTCGCCGTGAAAAAGTCGATTTTCTGCTTGCTGTCGGTGGCGGCTCCGTGTTGGATGGCACAAAATTTATCGCTTCTGCAATGAATTTCCAAGGTGATGAATGGGAGATCGTGAAAAGCCACGGTACAGTCATTAAAAGCGCATTACTAATCGGCGCAATCCTTACACTGCCGGCAACCGGTTCGGAAATGAACGGCAATGCGGTGGTCAGTCGTAAAGAAACGCAGGATAAACTCGGCTTTTTCTCGCCATTTGTAAAACCACAATTTTCTGTGCTTGATCCGACCACAACATTCTCTTTGCCGCCAAGACAAACCGCAAACGGTGTTGTTGATGCTTTCGTTCACACTTTTGAACAATATATGACCTATCCGGTCGATGCCAAAGTTCAAGATCGCTTCGCCGAAGGTGTGTTCTTAACCTTGATTGAAGAAGGTCCAAAAGCATTGGCAGAACCGGAAAATTATGATGTGCGTGCCAATATTATGTGGGCAGCAACAATGGCATTAAACGGCATTCTTGGTGTCGGTGTGCCGCAAGATTGGGCCTCACACGGCATTGGTCACGAACTGACAGCACAATACGGTTTGGATCACGGTCAAACTTTAGCGATTGTAGTGCCGGCAATAATGTGGCATCAACGTGAATTTAAAAAAGAAAAGTTGGTACAATTCGCACAACGTGTTTGGGGTTATCAAGGCAACGACAGCGAACAAGCGATTCGTATTGCTATTGATAAAACACGAACTTTCTTTGAACAAATGGGAACACCGACCCGCTTATCAGCTTACGGCATTGATGACAGCCAATTCCCAAGCGTATTAAACAAACTCAAAGAACACAAAACAGAAAATCTCGGCGAACATAAAAATATTGATATTAAAGCCGCAGAAGAGATTTTGCGTTTAGCGTTATAAATCAGTTTATAAGCTATTAAGGGGCAGATCCCAAATTGCCCCTTAAATCCTTAATATTAAATTATTTTTATAACGCTTCCCTTGTCTTTTCCGCAATCATTCTAGCGGAAGTTGCCAGTAATTGTTGTTCATCTGCGGTCAGTGCAAGTGATCTGATCCCAACGATGCCTGATCTCGCCACTACCGCCGGATAACCGACATAACATTGATACTGTTCAAGATAAACGGATACCGGACAAGCTAAATAAGCGTCTGAAATAACCGCTTGAGCTAATTTTACCGCACAAGTGGCAATCGCATAGCTCGTATATTTTTTACCATTAAATACCAACCATCCGCCTTCACGTGCCGCTTTATCTAAATCGGCTAAATTGAGCGATAATTTTTCAGCAATTTCTACAATCGGTTCACCTTGCACCGTTATGGTTGACCAAGCAGCAAACTGTGATTCACCGTGCTCTCCCAAGACATAACCTTCAATATTATGCGGATTTTGCGCTAACGCTTGCGAAACCGCGCGCTGCATTCGTGCCGTATCCAAAAAAGTGCCGGTGCCAAACACCTGTTGTTTTGATAAACCGCTATGATGTTGCAGCAATCCGGTAATCACATCGCACGGATTGGAAATATTGATAATCACGCCGTTAAAACCGACCTGTTTTAACGCACTGCCCACCTGTTTCGCTTGTACTTTATTAAAGTGATATTCAAGAAAACGATCTCCGCCTTCTGCCAATGCTTTAATATCACCAAAGGCAGTAATCACCACATCCGCATCCGCCAGTGCCTGATAATCCTGCATTATTAATTTGGTGTAATTTTCTAATCTTCCCAAACTATCCAACAGATCATAGTATTCAGCCGTACATTTTTCCTGCTTACTATCTATCAACACCAATTCATCCGCCAGCCCTTTCGTTACAATCGTGTAAGCCACCGTAGCGCCGACATTTCCTAAACCGATAACACCAATTTTCCGCATCATTCTCTCCTTGTTGTTCCAATGATTTTCAAGCCTAAATGCACCTTGATCGCTACTATTTTAGCGAAGCAATGTTAAAAATTTTTTGGCATAGCTCACATTTTTTAAAATTAACACTTGTATTACATTTAATTAACACTAATATTTCCCCCTTACTTTATATTCCTTTGCTAGGAGATGCTTTTCTATGGTAACTATTAATGTTGGTATGTTCCAGACACTTGCGTTGTCTGTGGTCGCCATTTATGTCGGTGAATTTATCCGTCAACAATTCCCAATCTGGAAGAAATACTGTATTCCGGCACCGGTTATCGGCGGAACATTATTCGCCATTATGACAACCTGTTTATATTCGCTTGA
This sequence comes from Gallibacterium anatis DSM 16844 = F 149, assembly GCF_000379785.1. GTDB lineage: Bacteria > Pseudomonadota > Gammaproteobacteria > Enterobacterales > Pasteurellaceae > Gallibacterium > Gallibacterium anatis. The sequence continues at coordinate 44,282 of NZ_KB903674.1, forward strand.
TCTACTCACCTTTAAATTTGATTATAAAACGATCAACACGTTCTTTTATAACGTCTTTTTCGCCGCAATGGGCTTCGCCGCCAGTTTTGCCTTGCTGAAAAAAGGCGGCAAATTAGTGATTATTTTCAGTATTTTGGCTGCAATACTTGCCATTTTACAAAACGTGTTATCACTCGGGCTAGGGGTTTTATTAAATATGGATCCGCTGATTGCACTGATGTCCGGCTCGATTCCATTAACCGGCGGACACGGCAATGCAGCTGCCTTTGCGCCGATAGCGGAACAAATGGGCGCAAACGGTGCAATTGAAGTCGCCATTGCTGCTGCCACCTTCGGTCTGGTCGCCGGCTGTATTTTAGGTGGGCCTTTGGGCAGACGTTTAATTCAAAAACATCAACTTAGTGATCAAATCAGTACAGAACAGCCGATAAACGAAGAAGATAACAGCAAATTGCCACGCATCAGTTATCGCCGTTCCAGCCAAGCCGCCTTTTTATTGCTGTTAGCGTGCGGTATCGGTCAAACACTCTTTGTCCTTTGTCAGGCAATTTTCCCTCAAGTGAACATTCCTATTCACGTGATGAGTATGTTAGGCGGTTTAGTGTTACGCTTAGTGTTAGATTCCACTAAACGTGATCACCAAGCACTTTATGAAAGTATCGGGATTATCGGCGAGATCTCATTGGCGATTTTCGTTTCTATCGTCATTGTCACAATGCAATTATGGAAATTAGCAGATTTAGCCTTGCCGTTAATCATTATCTTAACTTTGCAAGTGGTGCTTTGTTATCTGTTCTGTGTCTTTATTACTTTCCGCCTTTGCGGCAAAAACTATGATGCGGCAATTATTGCCACCGGTCATTCCGGCTTCGGCTTAGGTGCAGTGCCGGTTTCAATGGCAACAATGACTGCGGTTTGTTCAAGTTATCATTATTCAAAAATCGCTTTCTTTGTCGTGCCGTTAATCGGTGGCTTTATCAGTAATATCAGCAATGCCTTGATTATTACTTTATTCTTAAATATCGCACAGGGAATGGCATAAATTGTGCAAATCAGGCTTCGCTTGAACGGCGAAGCCTATACTGCTCACAACAGTTACATTTCATCGCTGCCATACAATCGCAGCAAACTCTGTTTTAACTGTTCAAACACAAAGGTCACCCGATCCGCAACCAAACTTTGATACGGACGATAAAGGTATAAATGCCACTGCTGTTTTTCTATTTCCGGAAATAATTCCACTAATTGCCCTTGTTGCAGATAAGGTTGACAAAACGGCGTAATAATTTGCGTGCAGGTTCTGCCGGCTAAAGCAGCTTGCAACTCATAAACAGCATCGCTACTGATGAATCTGGTCTGTGCCGGAAAAAAATGAATGTCATTATTCACTCGCCAGTCCCAAATCCGTTGTAATTTAGGGTTCATTAAACCACTTAATGGATAATTTTGTGCCAAATCGGCAATATCTTTCGGCACTCCCAAACGTTCAATTAATTTAGGCGAAGCAACAATTTTCTCGTGAAAAGTACAAATATGCTGTACAATCCAATGCGGCTCCGGTTCCAAACAGAGACGTAAACCGATGTCGATTTTATGATCAATGGCTTTTACTTTATCAACAGACTGCTGCCAATCCAGCACAATGTCCGGATAAGGTTCCAGCGCTGTCAACAGTTCGCTTAATAACCTCTGATTAAGTGGCAACGGCGGCAGTGTAATGCGCACCATTCCCTGCATCGCTTTTTTATTCAGCTTATTGTTCGAAAACAAGCGCTCTTCTTCCAATAAAAACTGCTGTGCCTGCGGCAAAAACTGTTCGCCGAACGCAGTCAAACGGATATTTCGAGTATTGCGTTTAAACAGACTTTCGCCCAACAAACTTTCCAATTCAGCAATCATTCTGGTCACCGCTTGCGGCGATACCGCCAATCGTTGCGCCGTTTCCCTAAAATTCAGGGTTTCACTGGCAACACAAAAATAACGCAGTGCTTCCAATTTATTCATTATTATTCCTTTTTTTAGAATAGTTTATTCCAATTTTATTCCTTTTTTATTACTTAATACAACGATAGAATACGCACCATCAAAACGATACCGTTGTTTAGTATTAACGATTTCACTTTTATTTTGGAGATTTATTATGACTGAATTAAGCAAAAAACCTGTTGCTGACCGTGCGGAACATAACGCATTTTTCCCATCAGATTACTCTTTAACGCAATACACCAGCAAAGTTACCGACTTTGACGGTTTTAAATTTGATAAAGCCTACAACGGCGGTAAATATAAAGTGTTGATGATTGCTACCGATGAGCGTTATATCGAGATGAAAAACGGCAAATTATTCTCAACCGGTAACCATCCGGTAGAAATGTTGCTACCAATGTTGCATATGCACCACGCCGGCTTTGAAATTGATGTTGCAACCTTATCCGGTAATCCGGTCAAACTTGAAATTTGGGCAATGCCGGAAGAAGATAAAGCTGTAATGGATTTATACAACCAATATTTACCAAAATTGGTCAACCCGAAAAAACTAGCAGATATTTTGCCTGAAGTCTTATCTGAAAATTCGCCTTATATTGCGGTCTTTATCCCGGGTGGACACGGTGTTTTAGCCGGCATTCCTCACAGCAAAGAGGTGAAATCTGTTTTAAATTGGGCATTAAATCAAGATAAACACATTATTACTTTATGTCACGGTCCTGCATCATTATTGGCGGCAAGCATTGATGAGAAAGCGGAAGATTATCCGTTTAAAGGTTATGAAATTTGTGTATTCCCTGATGCATTAGATGAAGGTGCGAACCAGGATATCGGTTATATGCCGGGTAAATTACAATGGTTAGTAGCAGAAAATCTAGAAAAATTAGGGGTTAAAGTTTTAAACAAAGGCATTACCGGTCAAGTACATAAAGATCGTAAATTATTAACCGGTGACAGCCCGTTAGCTTCAAATGCACTTGGTATTTTAGCAGCGGAAGAGTTATTGAAAACTGTTGCCTAAAGCCTAATTAAATATTAACAAACATTGTAGGGAAGCGCTGACTTCCCTATTTTCTTTATAACTTCGATATAACTTTGATGATGAGCGAGGTTTAAACCACTAAGGAGTTTTTGATGAAACTATCTATCCTCAATCTTGTTCCGGTTCGGGAAGGATCAAATTACCAACAAGCCATTGGCGCAATGATCACCTTGGCACAACACGCCGAAAAAATCGGTATCGAACGTTATTGGATTGCAGAACATCACAACACCAGAAATTTAGCCAGTTCTGCCACCGCATTGCTTATTCAACACACGCTTGCCAACACCCACAAACTTCACGTCGGTTCCGGCGGGGTAATGCTGCCGAATCACAGCCCTTATGTCGTGGCTGAACAGTACGGTACTCTAGAAACCTTATATCCGAATCGGGTTGAACTGGGTCTAGGGCGAGCGCCGGGTACTGATATGCACACTGCAGCCGCTTTACGGCGTGGACGTAACCAATTTGATTTTGCGACAGAAATCGCCGAACTTCGAGGCTATTTTGAGGATTGTAATCCGGTTTCCGCTTACCCTGCTGCCGGTTTAAACATTCCTTTTTACATTTTAGGATCCAGTACCGAAAGTGCTTATTTAGCCGCCGAGCTTGGCTTACCTTATGCGTTCGCCTCTCACTTTGCGCCACGAATGATGGAAATGGCAGTCGACATTTATCGCCGTAACTTTAAACCTTCCCAATATCGACAAACACCGTATGTCATTTTAGGCGTTAATGCGATTGTGGCACCAACTGACGAAGAGGCGCAGCATCTCGCCCCAATTTTTCTTAAATGTGGTGACTAACGCCCAACAGAAATTACAGCCGCCTGTTACATCAGACGATGAAATTTGGAAATGGCACGCACAAGCAAACAGCACCCCACATTTCGGGCCGGTCGATCTGCACGATATTCCTATCTATCATCAGGAACGTGCGGTGGTTGAACAAATGACCGCCTGCTCTTTAATCGGCAGTCCGGCAACAGTGGAGTTTCAATTACAGCAATTACGCCAAAATGTGCATTTCGATGAAATTATGGCAGTAAGCTACATCTTTGATCCGCAAAAACAGGCAGATTCTTACACAATGCTGAAAACGATTGTAGATAAGCAATGATATTGGCGTTTTTATAGGAGAAATAGGATGAAAACGGCATTAATTGTCGGCGCAAACGGCGTGGTCGGCAGAGAGTTGGTTAAACTGTTATCTGAAGATGAGCGATATGCCCACATTATTGTTTGGGCACGCCATCCTTTATCATTTTCTCATCCAAAATTAACCACGCAAATTATTGATTTTGAGAAACTTTCACAACAAAAACTGGCGAAAGTTGATGAAGTTTTTTGTGCCTTAGGAACAACCATCAAAAAAGCGGGAACAAAAGAAAATTTCTTACGCGTTGATGTGCAATATCCGACCGAAATTGCCAAACTGGCGAAAGCCGCCGGTGTCGCACGTTTTATTCTGATCTCTGCTTTAGGTGCTAATCCGCACGCTAAAATTTTCTACTCTCGCGCCAAAGGCACGGTTGAGCAAAATCTGAGAAATTTGCATTTCCCAAGTTTGCACATTGTGCGTCCATCTTTAATTATTGGGCAACGCAACGATTTCCGTTTAGGCGAAAAACTGTTTGAACATCTTTTTCACTGTTTGCCCAAACATTGGCTGCAATCTTATCGCCCAATGACAGGAAAAGAAATTGCACAAATAATGATTGAACAGGCTCAATCTTCACAATTAGGAGAAATGGTCTATTCACCACAAAAAATTGCGAATAACAAGGAAAAAAATGAAACAAATTAATATCAAACATCCGGGAGATTCGGATGTACTGTTTATTGAAGAGGTTGAAATTCCGCAACCGAAAGAGAATGAATTATTGGTTAAAGTCGCTTATGCCGGTGTAAATCGTCCGGATATTATGCAACGACAAGGGTTATACCCGATGCCGGCAGGCGTTACGCCAATTATGGGGTTGGAATTATCCGGCGAAGTGGTGGCAGTCGGTCGCCAAGTAACACAATTTAAAATCGGTGATAAAGTTTGTGCCTTAACCGATGGCGGTGCTTATGCACAATATTGCACTGTGCCGGACTCACAAGCATTGCCGGTGCCGAACAATTATAGCTTAGCCGAAGCGGCGGCATTGCCGGAAACCTTTTTTACTGTTTGGGTAAATCTGTTTATGCATCAACAGGTTAAAGCAGGCGAAACACTGCTCGTTCACGGCGGCACCAGTGGTATCGGCATTACCGCGCTCGCTATTGCAAAAAGTTTAGGCATTAACACTTTTGCCACTGTTGGCAATGCTGAAAAAGCAAAAGTGGTTGAACAACTGGGAGCAAGCGCCATTAATTATAAAACGGATGATTTTTGCCAAGTTATCCAAGCCGAAGGTGGCGTTGATGCCATTCTTGATTTAGTCGGTGCAAATTATTTCCAAAAAAATATTGCCTCGTTAAAACAGAATGGTCGCTTATTTCTGATCGGCTTTATGGGCGGCACAATCGCTCAAGATGTTGATTTATTACAAATTGCGGTGAAAAGATTGCACATCACCGGCTCAACAATGCGCAGCCGCACCACTGCGGAAAAAGCGGAAATTGCGCAATCGTTATTAAGCCAACTTTGGCAGAAATTGGCAAATAATGATGTGGAAAAACCGATTATTCATAAAATTTTTCCTTTTAGCCAAGTGAAACAGGCTCACGATGAGATCGATAAAGGCACACATATCGGCAAAATTTTGTTGTCTTTTGAAGCGTAAAACAAAGGGCAATGATTTTGCCCTTTTTTATTCGATTCAACTTAATGCCTCGCCATTTGCGAAAACAGGCTTAAAACAATCACACCGATTAAGATAAAACTGATGCCGATTAAACCGCCAACATCCACTTTTTGCCCAAAAAAGAAAACACTGATTGCCGCCGTTAAAATAATGCCGATGCCGGACCAAATCGCATAAGCGGCACTTAATGGAATGCCTTTCAATGCTAAACCTAGTAAATAAAAGGATAAAACATAACCAATCACCACACCGATTGAGGGATATAATCGACTAAAACCATCACTGACTTTCAACATACTGGAAGCGAACACCTCTGCAACAATCGCTATCCCTAAAAACAACCAATACATTTAATCTCTTCTCTCCTGTAATGCCTTTATTGCCTGTTTTACCACCGATAAGCCGCTGCGTAAAATCAACACACTCAAAACGGCACTTGCTGCCAGATCCACCCATTGCCAATCCAATAACCACGCACTTAAACCGGCAACAATCGCCACCACCGATCCGAACAGATCCGCCAGCACATGCAAATAAGCCGCACGAATATTTAAATTATCGTGATCGCTTTTCAGCATAATCCACGCCACCACTATATTCACCAGCAAACCGATAACGGCAACGCCCAGCATCGGTAACGCCTCCATTTTAATTGGTGCGTGCCAACGTTGAATCGCTTCCCCTAAAATCATCAATGCCACAAAAATCAAGGAACTACCGTTCAATACCGCAAACCGTTTTTGCATATTTTCACTTAAAAACAGCGCAACTAACGCTAGCAACAACGAAAGCGTGTCATTTGCCATATGTCCGGCATCCGCCATTAAGGTTAAACTGTGGAAATAGTATCCGCCCAAAAACTCCACCAGCATATAGCCAGCAATAATCACAAGACTTATCACCAGAATGGTCTTATTTTTAGGAATATGATGATGATCGTGATGATCGTGATGATCGTGATGATCGTGATGCAAATGATTGCTCATTTTTAAGCCTCTATAAATGCTTGATTCTTCATTTGCGACATACTATAAAGTCTGTAGCGACTACAGAGTCAATCCTTTTCATAAAGGTTATTTAATATGAAAATTCACGAAATCAGCAAACTCAGTGGCATTAATCTAGAAACCATCCGTTACTATGAAAAAACGGGCTTATTACCCGAACCTCAACGCGGTAGCAATGGTTATCGCTATTATGATCAAGCAAGCCTTTCATTATTGAAATTCATTAAATCCTGTCGTTCATTAGGTTTTTCTTTGGAAGATATTAAACAGCTTATTCAGCTTCGTCATAAACCGACAGAACATTATCACGCCGATCAAATCATATTAAAACAGCTAGAACAGGTAGAACAAAAAATCCAACAATTATTGGAAATTCAGACATTTTTGAAACAGTTAAGCTGTCAAGAAGAACACAATGAAGACGAGTGCAAAGCCATTTCTGGATTAGAAGAGGTTGGAAATATCAAAGTACAAAATATATATTGAAATGATAACCGTTATCAATTAAAATCCATCCCCCTTGCTCGTTAGACCATAGGAAAAATACAGTGTTTGAATTAAATGCAGTGTCATTCACCTTACCTGAGAAAGTGTTGTTGCACTCTATTTCATTGCAATTCAACACAGGAAAAATTTACGGCATTATCGGAGCAAATAGCTCAGGGAAATCCACGTTAATTAAGATCCTTGCCCGTCAGCAGGTGGCGAACACTCTCGTGAGTGGCTAGCAATGTTATTGGCACAGCCTCGCTGTTATGCAACACATTGATCCGAAAGCTAAAAAAGTTATCGCCGTTTGCTTTCAACGGTTGAAATTGAACGGTAATATGGCGGAATTTTACACCGCACTTTGAAAATAAGAGGTAGAAAAGTGCGGTCAGAAAATTCCACGTTTTTTATTTACAAAATAGGAGGCATCAAATGAAAAAACTGACTCATCTCGCCTTAGTATGTGGCTTGGCGTTCCCTCTAGCAGGGCAGGCACACGATTTATGGGCATATGCACAACGAGCGGAAGCGGGCAAAGATTTGCTTGCGGTGCTTGGCTATGGCGATCGTTTTCCTGAAGGGGAAAAAATTGCTGAGGGGCGTTTAAATATTTTAAACCCGCTGGTGTTGCACAGTGCGGACGGCAAAAGCACTACCCTCACCCAAAAGGGCGAAAATTTTCACTATGTAACCACCAGCCCGTTGGCGAAAGCGGAATACAAAATTTCGGGCAGCTATAAACCGACATTTTGGTCGAAAAATGACAACGGCTGGAAGCGTGAAAATCTCACTCAAATGAAAGATGCCAATTACTGCGAAGAATCCAGTATGTTCGCTTCAACCTATGTGAACACAGGTGTTGATGTGAGCGATTTCGCCATTGCTCCAGTGGGATTACCATTGGAAATTGTGCCATTGGTTGATCCAACCACGCTAAGCCCAATGGATGTTTTCCCCGTACAAGTGTTGTATCAAGGTCAGCCAGCGAAAGGCGTGAGCGTGATCGGCACAACCAACGAATTTACCAAACTCGATGAGAAAGCCGTTTACGATCACCGTGAACCACAAGCCTTCTCTGGTAAAACGGACGCACAAGGCAAAGTGAATTTCATTCCTGCCTTAGCAGGCACTTGGAAAATCAAGGCAATTTATGAAATGGATTACCCAGATCAAAAAGTGTGCCAAAAACGTAAACTTTATAGCACTTATACCTTTAAAGTGAACAAATAATTTTATTCTCGTGGGGCGGATCAAAACGCCCCTTATTTAAGCTGTAATTTGTAGTAAATTAAGGACTATTTATAGCAAAAGCTGTTTTTAAATTATCCCTAAAATATAGGAACATACTGCATCTGAATACAATAGGGTTTAAAACTATTTACTTATCCAACTGCTTGTAAATATTAACGTTGCTGTTGCCAAAATTTAACAGCCTGTTTTTCCCAGCCTTCTGCTGTTGTTCCCGTGCCTAATGCGAAACCGTGCCCAAGATTTTTATAAAGATGAAATTCTGTTGGCACGCCCATTTCGTTGAGTTTTTCAAGACGGCGTTTCATCACATTTGGTGATGCGATGCCGTCTTGTTCGCCGATAGCAACAAAGGTTGCTGGTTCGCCTTGGCGGTTGTAATCGTTGTGTCCTGTGTAGAGCATAATCACGCTGTTGGGCTTGGAGTTTTGTGTTGTGCCAAACGCTTGTGTGCCGTATGAGCCTATATAGGCTGCCATTCTTGCCCCAGCAGATGCTCCCCATACGGAATAGTTGTTAGGATCGACTTGTAACATTTTGGCATTTTTGCGCACAAATTCGACCGCTTGTGCCATTGTAGTGATCCACTAAATCAGCAGTCCCTAATAGGTTTTTTCGCTAAAACTGGCGGTAATCCCTGATTATAGCTATGCGGTCTCACCCTGTTATAGTAAAACACATACTGTTTAATATCTTCCTTGGCTTCATCTAATGAAGAATAACCGCCNTTTAACATCCATTCATATTTAAAACTCCTAAACCANCGTTCCATCGGTGCATTATCCCAACAATTTCCTCGGCGACTCATACTTTGTATCAAACCATGCTGTTTCACACATCGTATAAATGACNCACTCCCATAAATACTGCCTTGGTCTGAGTGAAACAACATCTTCCTCGTTCTTTCCGTTGTCAGCATCGCATGATTTAATGCCTCCACCACTAACGTTGAATCGTGCTGTTTCTGCAATCGCCAACCAACCACTTGACGCTGCGCCAGGTTCATCACGATTGCNAAATAATGCCATTCCCCCTGNACCTTCAAATAGGTGGTATCACCNCATAACACCGTTNTGTCAGCGCATGGACTAAATTGCCGATTTAACACATTATTAAACAACGTGGACGCTTGCTCTGACGTGCCTGTCCGCCAACGTTTTTGCGGCTGTTTACTGACTAATCCTTGCTGTTTCATCAGCTGTCGAATCAAGGCTAATCCTACCTCAATACCCTTACTTTTTAATCTCGCTTTTAACGTCCGCTTTCCGGCTGAACCACGACTTTCATCAAATAATGCCTTTATCT
>NZ_KB903675.1 GCF_000379785.1 Gallibacterium anatis DSM 16844 = F 149
GTGATATTTAAACTCTGGGGTGTAGGTTCGTTTGGTATGCAGCACGGCTAAGCCCTTTATACCTGAATGTTGATATTGGGCAATCCAACGCCTTAATGTGCGTTTAGACACTGTAAATGTACGACAGGTTAAAGAAAGACTTTCCTCGTGTTGAAAGTAGAAATCTACCACTTGTTGCTTAAATGTTTGGTTATATTTAGTCATAAAAAATCTGCACCTCTGTATGTTGTTGGATAATAAGTCCAACTTTTGGGGTGCAGATCATTGCAACTGATGGGCTTATTTTTACAGAGGTTAAGAAAAAATCTTCATAACAATTAAAAACAGATCAAATAGCAACGGTGCACACAATGAGGTAATCACTCCGCACAACACTAACGAAATAGAACTGAATGTTCCTGCTTTTTTATCGACATCCATACAGGCGGCTGTTCCCAATGCGTGCGAGGCTGCGCCGATAGATAAACCGATTGCTTCGCTGCGCTTTAATTTTAACAGTTTAACAATACTGTAACCGAATACGGAACCGACCAAGCCGGCAATAATGACTAACACCACCGTAATCGTCGGCACGCCTCCGATAGTATGGGATACTGCCATTGCTAACGGTGTGGTAATTGATTTAGCAAACAATGTCGCCATTACTTGATTGTTCGCACCGAGCAAAAACGCAATAAATGCCCCACTCAACATCGCAAATACGGAAGCAAACGTGGTAATAAATAAAATACTGCGCCACGATTTTTTAATCTGTGGCAACTGTTCGTACAAAGGCAGTGCCAAGGCAACAATAGATGGCGCCAACAGCATATTCAACGGTTTATTACCGGCGATATAACTATGATAAGGAATGTGAAAAATCAATAAAATGGCAACTAATGCACAAACCGTTAAAACGAACGAGTTGAAAACGATAGATTTTAATTTCTTATTAATGGTTACCGCAATGGCAAACACGACGATGGTTAATACGGAATAGAGATAAATCATTTTGTACCTCTCATTGCCCGTTTTTCCGCTTTTTTTCTCAATCTGGCAAAAGAACGGTATGAATACAGATATTCAGCCAACAAACCGGTCATCACAATGACCAAACAGGTACTGACCACTGTCGGGATCAATAATGATACTGCCTGTTCCGTCAATACATCAAAATAATCAATGATGCCAACGCTGAGAGGAATGAAAAGCAGTGCCATATAACGAATTAATAATGCACTGCTTGGCAATAGCCACTCTTTTTTAATCAGTTTCAGAACTAAACAGATAAATAACAGTAATAATCCCCAAATACTGGAAGGGATACCGATCGGAAACAGATAATTGATCGCTTCCCCGAGGTACAGCATTGCATACAGAATTGCAATAGAACGAAATAATTGAAAAATTTTATAAAACATTTTTAATCGAAATATGCCATAATATGGCTCTATTCTACTCCTATTTTGTGATCTATGTCACACTTTAATCAATGAAATTATGATGAAAAAACTATTAATTATCTTATTTTTTTCGCTATTTACGTTAAACACTTTTGCTGCTCGAGAAATCAACTGCCAAGTGGTAGCAATTAGTGATGGTGATACTTTTACCTGTTTACTAGCCAACAATAAAACGATTAAGGTTCGTCTTGCGCAGGTAGATGCGCCGGAGAAAAAACAGCCTTACGGCGATCGCTCCCGTCAATTACTGTCACAATTAATTTTTAAAAAACAGGTGCGTTTAAGTTCAAGCGAATATGATCAGTATCATCGTGTGCTTGCAGAAGTATTTGATTCACAAGGAAGAAATATCAATCTTATTATGGTGCAACAAGGATTAGCTTGGGCGTATCGCCAATATATGCACGATAAACAATATTTGGCTGCCGAAGCACAAGCCAGACAACAACGCCGTGGCTTATGGCAAGATGATAACCCAATTTACCCGAGTAATTGGCGCAAACATAGTAAAAACCCCAGTTTAAAGTTAGATAATCCGCCGGCACCTACACTGGATAGTATCGCTATGCCTAAACATCAAGCAAAAACAGTTACTGCCACTTCACATTGTCAGCAACGCCGTAGCTGTAAAAGTTTCAGTTCTTGTGCACAGGCAACAGCTTTCTTTAAACAGTGTAATGCAGAGTATCTTGATGGTAACCACGACGGAATTCCTTGTAACTCCTTATGTCGTTAAGGGCAATTATGCAATCTTTCACCATTGAACAATTTCGTCACGATTTCCCTTTTTTTCAAGCAGAGAATGCCGCTGTTTACTTAGATTCAGCGGCAACCACATTAAGACCGCAAGCATTGATTGATACCACAGTCGAATTTTATCGTTCCGCCGGCTCAGTGCATCGCAGTCAATACGATTGGCAACAAACGCAACATTTTGAACAAGCAAGGCAGCTGGCAGCTGATTTTATCGGCGCAGAAGATCGAGATTGCATCGTCTGGACTTCCGGTACCACACACAGTCTTAATGCCGTTGCTTATGGTTTAGCTCATTTGCTACAAGCAGGCGATCAAATCATCATTAGTGAAGCGGAGCACCACGCTAATTTCGTGATTTGGCAACAGCTGGCATTGCAGAAACAGTTGCAATTAACGGTATTGCCATTACAGGCAGATTATAAAATTGATGAAAAGGCGTTAGTGCAAGCATTATCCGCCAATACCAAAATTGTTGCACTGAATTGGGTATCAAATGTTACCGGCTACAGCCAACCGATTGAACAATTTTGCACACTCATTCGTCAACTGGCAGCGAATGCATTTATTGTTGTTGATGCGGCACAAGCGGTTTTACAACATAAAATGAATTTGCAAACACTCGATATTGATTTTATTGCTTTTTCCGCACATAAACTGTTCGGACCTACCGGGCTTGGTGTATTAAGTGGGAAAAAAACAGCGCTCGAACAGTTACGACCTCTCTTCTATGGCGGCAAAATGGTAGAGAGCGTCACACCGCAAAGCAGCACCTTTCAGCCGTTGCCTTATCGTTTAGAGGCTGGAACGCCTAATATTGCTGCCGTTATTGGCTTTGGTACAGTATTGGCTTGGCTACAACAATACCATCACGCCACATTAGCTCATCACACATTAACCTTAGCCAATCTGGCTCGTCAGCGTCTGGCGCAATATCCGCATTGTCGTATATTCAGTGCCAACGATGGGCATATTGTCAGTTTTGTGTTTGATAACATTGAAAATAGTGATTTATCCACACTGTTAAGCGAACAACAGATCGCTCTGCGTGCCGGTCAACATTGTGCCCAGCCCTATTTGCATTTTCTGCACCAGTATGGCACTTTGCGCCTCTCTTTTGCACCTTATAATAACCAACAGGATATTGAGCGTTTTTTTGCCGCTTTGGATAATGCGCTTGCTATTTTGGAGGAGTAATGACATTTACTGAAATTCAACAACTTTTTGCACAAGCTCAAACTTGGGAACAACGTTATCGACACTTAATTTTGCTGGCGAAACAGTTAGAAAAACCTGATGATGAAACTCTCGCCAACACACCGCTGATTGAAGGCTGTGAAAGCCGATTGTGGTTTAAACTTGATGGTGATCGCTGTATCGCCTACAGTGATGCCCGTATTTTAAACGGTATTTTATTCATCATTAAAACTGTTCTTTCGGAAACGCCGACAACACAACGTTCCAGCTTGCAAATCACACCGTTATTGCAGCAACTCAAAATTGATCAGCGTTTAAGCGAAACTCGACTAAACGGTCTAAAAAAGATTGAACAGCTAATCCAAAACGCATAATTTATAGATTGGCATAAAGTGCAAAAAGACCAACTATTTTGTCCTATATGCCCTTTTGTCCTATATATCATAAAAAAAGCGACCATTCGGTCGCTTTTCAATTCTCGATCTCTGTGATTACTCTTCACCAAGAAGTTTTAAATCACGATTTCTTACTTGATTTTTCAAGATCTCAGTAAACTCTTCCACAGTGAAAGTTCCCAAATCCGCACCTTTACGTGTACGAACTGCCACTTTGCCTTCGGCAATCTCTTTATCGCCACAGACCAACATATAAGGCACACGTTTTAAGGTGTGTTCACGGATTTTGAAACCAATTTTTTCATTGCGTAAATCTGATTTCACGCGTAATCCGGCATCAGATAAGGTTTTAACGACGTTTTGCACATAATCCGCTTGGCCATCGGTAATATTCATTACCACGGCTTGAGTCGGTGCCAACCACGCTGGGAAGAAACCTGCATACTCTTCGGTAATAATACCGATGAAACGCTCAATTGAACCTAAAATCGCGCGGTGAATCATAACCGGTGTTTTACGTTCGTTATCTTCCGCCACATAAGAGGCATTTAAACGACCCGGTAACGCGAAGTCTAACTGAACGGTACCGCACTGCCATTCACGACCGATGCTGTCACGTAAAGCAAATTCCAATTTCGGACCATAGAATGCGCCTTCGCCCGGCTGCACTTCATATTCTAAGCCGTTATGTTCAAGTGCTTTTGCCAAATCCGCTTCGGCACGATCCCACATTTCATCAGAACCGATACGGTGTTCAGGACGAGTTGACAGTTTGACATAAATATCAGTAAAGCCGAATGTGCTATAAATATCGTAAACCATCTTGATACAGGAAGTAACTTCGCTTTCAATCTGATTTTCAGTACAGAAAATATGGGCATCATCTTGAGTGAAACCACGCACACGCATTAAGCCGTGCAAAGAGCCTGACGGTTCATTACGGTGGCAAGAACCGAATTCCGCCATACGCAACGGTAAATCACGATAAGATTTCAAACCTTGGTTAAAAATTTGCACGTGTCCAGGACAGTTCATCGGTTTGATCGCATACTCACGATTTTCTGATGAAGTAGTGAACATTAAATCACCATAGTTCTGCCAGTGACCGGTTTTTTCCCAAAGCACACGATCCATCATAAATGGACCTTTAACTTCTTGATAATCATACTGTTTTAATTTTGCGCGAACAAAAGTTTCCAATTCGCGGAAAATTGTCCAACCATCATTATGCCAGAACACCATTCCCGGCGCTTCTTCCTGCATATGGTATAAATCCAGCGCTTTACCGATTTTACGGTGATCACGTTTTGCCGCTTCTTCAAGGCGTTTCAAATATTCGGCAAGCTGTTTCTTATCTGCCCAAGCAGTACCATAAATACGTTGCAACATCTTATTATTGCTGTCGCCTCGCCAATAGGCCCCCGCCACTTTTTGTAATTTAAAGTGATGACAGAAACGCATATTTGGTACGTGTGGACCACGACACATATCAATATATTCCAAGTGATGATAAAGTGCCGGTGTCGCGGTTTTTTCAATATTTTCTTCTAAGATTGCCATTTTGTACGGCTCGCCACGTTGTTCGAACACATCGTGTGCTTTTTGCCAAGAGACCGGCTCTTTGATCACGTCGTAATTGGTTTTCGCCAATTCCAACATTCTTTTTTCAATTTTCTCTAAATCTTCTGCTGTTAAAGAATGGTCAAGATCAATGTCATAATAGAAGCCGTTTTCAATCGTTGGTCCAATCGCCATTTTGGCATTCGGATAGAGTTGTTTTAGCGCGTGGCCTAATAAGTGAGCGCAGGAGTGACGAATAATTTCTAAACCGTCTTCATCTTTCGCGGTAATAATTTCAACATTTGCATCTTCGTTGATTAAATCGCAAGCGTCTTTACGCACGCCGTTCACACGACCGGCAATACACGCTTTGGCTAGACCGGCACCAATGCTTTGTGCCACTTCAAGCACAGTAACTGGTTGTTCAAATTGACGTTGAGATCCGTCAGGTAATGTAATAATTGGCATAATAAAAATCCTTACAGTGGTAACCCATACGAGAGGTTACTTGTGTTAATGTTTATTTTCGAACTTTATTGCTATTTCTACTTCAATAGCGAAACGAAACACTATTTGATAGCAAAAATTGCAATAAAATACCCGCAAGTTATTGCGGGCGAAAGTATATCACAGCATCAATAGCAATAAAATTTTAAAATTTAAACTATTTTGATATCAATGACAAAAATTCCTGTTTAGTCGCTCGATCCTGACTGAAAATGCCGCCATAAGCGGAAGTCACAGTAAAACTATTTGCATCGCGAACCCCTCGACATTTCACACAAAAGTGAGTTGCTCTAACATACACTGCCACATCATCCGTTTCTAAAATGGTTTGAAATGCGGTTAAAATCTGTTCGGTTAATCTTTCCTGAACTTGCGGACGTTGTGCAAAAAAATCGACAACACGATTAATTTTTGATAACCCGATTACCCATTTTTTAGGATAATAAGCCACCGACACTTTACCTGAAAAAGTTACAAAATGATGTTCACAGGTGCTGGTTAAATTAATATCATTCACCAACACCATTTCGCTGACATTCATTCTGTTTTCAATCCGAGTAATTTTCGGAAAATTATGGTAATCCAAACCGCTAAAAATTTCGTCCAGATACATTTTCGCCAAACGTTTCGGTGTTTCTTCCAAGCTGTCATCTCTTAAATCTAAGCCAAGAATCGTCATCACCTCTTTCATATGCTGTTCGATTTTTTGGCGACGTTCATCCTGCGTCCCCACGCGCGGCACCATCGGTGTTTCCAAACCTTTTGCCGATAAAGCAGCTCTAACTTGTTGAGCTTCCAATGAAATTGTGTTCATCTACCTCTCCTTATTATGTAGGCGCTATTTTAACAATGACGATACATTTGTGAAAGAGGGATTTAAAATTCACGGAAATAGAGGAAAATGCTATCTCTAAAATTGTGCGGTCTTTATTGCCTTTGATCTGTATTTCTAAAACAAAAATGCTATGATTAGCAGCATTAAATTTTGGAGAAAAAAATGATAAACAGACGAGAATTGTTACTGCAAGAAATGGGCATTACCCTTTGGCAATTAGTACATCCTGAAGTGTTACAGGGTGTAGGTATCATTAATGTACCGGCTAACATTCATACCATTATTCTGTCAGAACAGCACTCAATAACAGCGTCACAGTTAATCCAAGATTTATTACGTGCGGCAGAAACAACTGCTGATAAAGCCTTAATTATAAACAGTCAACAATTACAACGTTTAGAAAGCGATCATCCACTGCTCGTGTTTTGTGTTGAAGATTGTTTACCACAATTTCAAAACTCAGCATTAGCCAAAATTGCCACACAAATCATTTCATTAAATTCAACATTAACCTTGTCCGTTCAACAAAAACGCACAATTTGGCAACAAATCCGGCACTTTTTACAAAATGAAAACACAATTTCAAACCATCACTGATCACGATTTCACACAATTGTTTCAAATCGAACAAGCTGCACACAGCGTGCCTTGGAGCTTAGGCACACTCAAAAATAATCAGGGCGATAATTACCTGAATTTTAAAATTCTTCATCAAAACAATATTATCGGATTTTGTATCTGCCAGACGGTTCTTGATGAGGCAACACTGTTTAATATTGCAATTGATCCGCAGTTTCAAGGCAATGGCTTTGGCAAAGCGCTGTTACAACATTTAATGTGCGAATTAATGGCAAAAGGGATTACAACCTTGTGGCTGGAAGTGAGAGAATCGAATCAAAAAGCAAGAAAATTGTATGAAAATCTTGGCTTTAACGAAGTTTCCATCCGGAAAAATTATTATCCAGTCGCCGGCGGTGGGCGTGAAAATGCAGTAATTATGGCGTGTTACTTATAGTCCTTATAAACAACACGCCATTTGCTTATTTAATATACACTAATTTAACATCATCACCGATTAGGCTGACGTCAGCTAAACGCCATTGTGGTGCATCTTTGAGATGTTGCAATTGTGGCAAATGACAAAGCCCTTTTGCCTGATCTCCCAACAATTTCGGGGCAATATAAACAATTAATTCATCCACCAAACCTGCTTCAATTAACGCTCCGGCTAACGTTGCACCTGCCTCCACCCAAACTGAATTGATCTGCTGTTTCCCTAGCAAATTAAGTAAATCCGTCAAATAATAAGGGCTTTCCACTAATTGCTGCTGCTGACAAAATGCCGGGAAATGTGCCATATTTCGTGCGCTCGGACTGACCAATAAAATGGGGCTTTCGCTTTCAAACAGCCGCCCTTTAGGCTCAATTTGATGTTGAGAATCTAAAATAACACGCAATGGTTGACGTAATTTTGCTTGCGGATAAATCGATTGCACCTCAAGCGGTAATTGTTGCCAACGCACATTTAACGCGGCATTATCCGTCAATACGGTCTTACTGCTGGATAAAATTGCAGATGCCATTGCGCGATATTGCTGCACATCCTGCCGTGCCGCTTCACCTGTAATCCATTGGCTTTCGCCATTCGCCATCGCAGTACGACCGTCAATGCTGATCGCCATTTTCAGTTGCACATAAGGGAAACCGGTACGCATTCTTTTTAAAAACCCTTTGTTCAACTGTTCCGCTTGCTGTTGTAATAGCCCGACCGCCGTTTCAATACCGGCATCCGCCAGCATTTTTAACCCACGTCCGGCAACTTGCGGATTCGGATCTTGCATTGCTGCCACCACACGCTTGACCCCGGCTTCAATCAGCCCTTTGGCACAAGGCGGCGTTCTACCGTAATGGGAACAGGGCTCGAGTGTAACATAAGCTGTCGCTCCGTTCGCTTTTTCTCCCGCCTCTCGCATTGCCATCACTTCTGCGTGAGGCTCACCGGCTTTTTCGTGATAACCTTTACCGACAATTTCCCCATTTTTAACCAACACACAACCGACTGCCGGATTAGGTGTGCAAGTAAAACGCCCTTTTTTTGCCAATTCAATCGCCAATGCCATAAATTGGTGATCTTGCTGTGAAAATTCAAAATTTTGCATTATTCTTTATTTAGTTTGTCTATTTCTTCACTGAACTGTTTAATATCATCAAAACTGAGATAAACCGATGCAAAACGGATATAGGCAACTTTATCCATTTTTTTCAACTCATTCATTACCAATGTACCAACCATTTTGCTTGGCACTTCTCGCTCACCGGTGGCTTGCAATGTATGCATTATGCGGTTGACCGCCGCCTCAATCTGCATTTCACTAACCGGACGTTTCTCCAATGCGTGATAAATACCGGCACGCAATTTTTCCTCATTAAAAGGTTCACGATTGCCGTTATTCTTAATAATACGAGGAATCACCAATTCCGCAGATTCAAAAGTGGTAAAACGCTCTTTGCACTGGGTGCATTCACGGCGACGTCTGACTTGATAGCCTTCGGAAACAAGACGACTATCAATCACTTTCGTTTCCGGCGCTGAACAAAACGGACAATGCATATTGCCTCCTTCATAAATAATTTATTTTATTCACTCCCCTATACTACCTGATACAAAGCAGATAGAAAGGGGGAAAATAAAATATTTCATTGCAAAACGGTTGTGAAAAATCAGCCTAACTGTTGTAACAAATTAAAAATACGCTTATCTGAGATCGGATATGCGGTTTTTAACTGCTGTGCAAAGAGGCTGACACGTAACTCCTCAATCATATAACGAACTTCCAAAATTTCATCACTGATCGGTTTAGATTTCGGCAATTTATTCAATAGCTGTTTATAAGCTTGCTGCACGCTCTCTATTTTCAACATTAAGGCACGATCACGATTGACATCCTGTGCCACTTTATCAAGCCGTTTATCAATCGCTTGCAAATAGCGTAATAAATCTGCTAAGCGTTTATAACCGCTCTTCGCCACAAAACCCGGATAAATCAAATGGTTAAGCTGCGTTTTAATATCGGATAAAGCAAACGCCAAATTAAAATCCAAACGCCCTTTCATCCGTTTATTAATTTCATATGCCAACGTTAAAATCTGCTCAACTTTTTGTGCAATATCGACCGTAACATCATTTAAATTTTCGCGAACAAAATCCCGCAACTGCTCAAATTGCTGCTCCTGCCAAACCACACCGCCAAAATCGCTGATTAATTTATCCACCGCACAAGCAATACAGTCATCAATAAGCTGCAATACTGTGCCAAACGGGGTGAAATAAAGCCCTAATTTTGCTTTATTCGGTAATTTTTCGTGTAAATATTTTATCGGTGAAGGCACATTCAACAGCAACAGACGGCGCAATCCTTGACGCATCGCACGTTGCTGTTCAAATTCCGTTTCAAACAATTTAATACCGACCGACTCCTTCTCATCAACAATTGCCGGATAGGCTTTGATACTGAAGCCACGTTTTTTTTGCTCATAGTATTGCGGCAAAGTATCAAAATTCCAAATATGAATACCGCTCTGCTCAATGCCGTCATCTGCCACTTCAGCAATACTTTGCTGCACTTGATCTTTTAAAGAGACTTTTAAAGCATCAAGATCGTTGCTTTCTGCAATTTTACGTCCTTTTTCATCAATCACGCGAAAACTCATTTTCAAATGTGACGGCACTTGCTGCCAATTCCATTCGGTCGGTTCAACCCAAACACCGGTCATTTTGCGTAGCTGTTCACTTAAACTTTCCACCAATGGTTTTTCCAAGGGTGCCACTCGCGCCAAAAAGGCTTCGGCATAATTCGGTGCCGGTACAAAATTACGGCGCAATGCTTTCGGCAAAGATTTAATCAATGCTACCACCAACTCCTGACGCAACCCTGGAATTTGCCATTCAAATCCATTTAATTCGATCTGGTTGAGTAACGGCAATGGAATATGCACGGTTACGCCATCCGCATCCGTTCCCGGCTCAAACTGATAACTTAACTTCAGTTTTAGATTGCCTTGATGCCAAAAATTAGGGAAATCTAAGGTACTGACCGAGGTTTCATCATTCAACAGGAATGACTTTTCAAAATTGAGCAATTCTGCATCTTTCTTCTGTGCCTGTTGCCACCAACGATCAAAATGGCGTTGCGATACCACTTCCGTTGGAATACGCTGATCATAAAAATCAAACAACGCCTGCTCGCTGACTAAAATATCACGACGGCGAGTTTTATGTTCCAACTCTTCCACTTCTTTGATAAGTTTCTGATTTTCAAAGAAGAATTTATGTTTAGTGTACCAATCTCCCTCCACCAATGCGGAACGAATAAAAATTTCACGACAAGTCAACGGATCAATGGCACTGTAATTCACCGTTCTCGCCTGTACAATCGGTACGCCGTATAGCGTCACTTTTTCACTGGCTAAAACCGCACCTTGTTTCTTCGACCAATGCGGCTCGTGATAACTTTTTTTCATCAAATGCTGTGCCAACGGCTCAATCCATTCCGCCTCAATCGCAGCGACCACTCTACCCCATAATTTAGAGGTTTCGACCAATTCTGCTGCCATACACCATTTCGGTTGTTTTTTAAACAATACTGACGCCGGAAAAATCGAAAAATGGGCATTTCTTGCACCAAGATATTGCTGTTTTTCTGCCTCTTTACTACCAATATGTGAGAGCAAGCCGGCTAATAATGCGGTGTGAATCGGCATATATTCTGCTGCTTCAGTATTGATCGCAAGCCCCATCTCCCGCACGCTTAAACGTAGCTGATGATAAATCTCCTGCCATTCACGAATACGCAAATAATTGAGGTAATCTTTCTGACACAAGCGTCTAAACTGATTGCGAGAGAGCTGTTTTTGCTGCTCTTGAATATAACGCCATAAATTGACAAAAGCCAAAAAGTCGGAATGTTTATCGGCAAAACGGCGGTGCTTATCGTCCGCTGATTGCTGTTTATCAAGCGGTCTTTCTCTCGGATCTTGGATCGACAATGCGGCAACGATCACCAATACTTCACGCAAACTGCCATTGCTTGCTGCCATCAACACCATTTTTGCCAAACGAGGATCAACCGGTAAACGTGCCAGTTGTCGTCCGCTTTCCGTTAAAACTCGTTTATCACCATAACGCCCTTTCACCGTTCTGAAAGCCTGCAACTCATCCAATAAACGTAATCCGTCTTGAATTTGGCGGCGATCCGGGGCATCCACAAAGGGAAATGATTCAATATCATCCAGCCCTAATGCGGTCATTTGCAAAATGACCGAGGCAAGGTTGGTACGCAAAATTTCCGGATCAGTAAATTGCGGTCTGCTATTAAAATCCTCTTCTGAATAAAGACGAATACAAATCCCTTCACTGACACGTCCGCAACGCCCTTTACGCTGATTTGCCGAAGCCTGTGAAATCGGCTCGATCGGCAATCGCTGTACTTTGGTGCGATAACTGTAACGTGAAATTCTTGCGGTGCCGGGATCAATCACATATTTAATTCCGGGAACAGTCAAAGAGGTTTCCGCAACGTTAGTGGCTAAAATAATGCGATTTAAAGCTCCCGGATGGAAAATGCGATTCTGTTCCTGTGCCGATAAACGCGCATAAAGCGGCAAAATTTCAGTATGGCGTAATTCTCTTTTTTCTAAGGCTTCTGCGGTATCACGAATTTCACGTTCACCATTCATAAAAATTAAAATATCGCCACGCCCCTCCGCCTGTAATTCATCTACCGCATCAAAGATCGCTTGCAGCTGATCTTGATCTTCACTCTCCGCAATTGGTCGATACCGCACCTCAACCGGATAAGTCCGCCCCGAAACCTCTATAATCGGTGCATTATTAAAATGTTTAGCAAAACGCTCAACATCAATGGTCGCTGAAGTAATGATCACTTTTAAATCTGGTCTTCGCGGCAATAACTGCTTTAAATAGCCCAAAATAAAATCATTATTCAGACTACGCTCGTGGGCTTCATCAATAATCAACACGTCATATTGATTTAAATAACGATCTGACTGAATTTCCGCCAATAAAATACCATCGGTCATCAATTTTATCTGTGTATTTTCACTGACTTGATCATTAAAACGCACCTTATAACCGACAATATCACCAAGCTCGGTTTGCAACTCTTCTGCAATTCTGGTGGCGACGGAACGTGCGGCAATACGACGCGGTTGCGTATGCCCGATAAATCCCTTTTTGCCTAATCCCAAGGCTAAACACATTTTAGGAATCTGCGTAGTTTTACCCGAGCCGGTTTCTCCGGCAATCACCACCACTTGATGCGTAGCGATGGCACGCATAATCTCCTCGCTACGTTGGCTCACCGGTAAATCTTGCGGGAAAGCGATTTGTAACGGACGCTGTTGTCGTTGCAATAATTTTTGCTTCGCTGTTTCAACCGCATCGGTTAATAAAGCCTGTAATTCCGCTTTTGCCTGTACCGGTGCTTTTTTTATTCTCGCCGCTAACAAATATTTATCCGCCAACATCACCTGATCCAGTTCGGATAATAATTGTTTTTGCCACGCTGCCAATGGTGCTCTGTTTGCGTTTTTATGCCTCACATTGCGCTGAGATTTTGTTGCTGTTTTTGTTTGAAATTCCGACATATTTTTTAACTATTCTTCAATTTGATACTCTACTTTTAAGGCTGACAATAACCCTGAAATTAATTGCGCCAGTTCAGTTTCACTAATAATAAATGGCGGCATCACATAAACCAGTTTACCGAATGGACGCAACCAAACCCCTTGCTCAACGAATTTAGGCTGTAAGGTTGCCATATTCACCGCTTGTTTCATTTCAATCACCCCGATTGCGCCCAACACTCTTACTTCCTGCACACAATCCCATTGCGCCGCCTCCGCCAAGCCCTGTTTTAATTGCTGTTCGATTCGTTGTATCCGTGCCTGCCAATCACTCTGTAATAATAATTTAATTGAGGCATTTGCCACTGCACAAGCTAATGGATTTCCCATAAAAGTCGGGCCGTGCATAAAACATTTTGCCTCACCGGCACAGATGGTTTCTGCCACCTGTTTGGAAGTGATAGTTGCCGACAAGGTCATATAACCGCCGGTTAACGCCTTACCAATACAGATAATATCCGGAATCACATTGGCGTGCTGATAGGCAAATAATTTCCCGGTTCGTCCGAAACCGGTTGCAATTTCATCAAAAATAAGCAAAACACCATACTGTTCGCATAATGCTTTAGCTTTCTGTAAATAAACAGGGGAATAAAAATACATTCCGCCCGCACCTTGCACAATCGGCTCAAGAATCAAACCGGCAATGGTTTGATGATGTTTTTCCAACAAATCCTGTAACGGTAAAATGGCTTGCTCCTGCCACGCCTGATCAAACTTTATCGGTGGCTGCGGCAAGAAATATTGAATCGGCAAACTTTTACTGAAAAGTGAATGCATTCCGGTAACCGGATCGCAAACTGACATTGCGTGCCAAGTATCGCCGTGATAACCGGAACGAATGGTAGCAAACTGATAACGATTACTTTCACCTTTCGCCTGTTGATATTGAATTGCCATTTTCATTGCCACTTCAACAGCCACCGAACCGCTATCAGCAAAGAAAATCTTATCCAGTGATGGCGGCAAAATAGAAAGCAGTGTTTGTGCCAATTCTACCGCCGGTTCATGAGTAAAACCGCCAAACATAATATGGCTCATTTTACTGATTTGTTGTTGCACCGCCTGATTCAGCTCCGGATGATTATATCCGTGCAACGCCGCCCACCACGAAGACATTCCGTCAATCAATTTACGCCCATCTTTTAACGTAATAATGACACCGTCTGCCCGTTCCACCGGATACACTGCTGCCGGTTCAAGCATAGACGTATAAGGATGCCAAATATGTTCACGATCAAGAGAAATAAGTTGCTGTAAATCCATTCTGCTCTCCTAAAAATATCGCCTCACGAGGAAACCCTAATGAGGCGCTATTTTGGTGTTAATTATTCAATCAACCGTCATTTATTCTTGCAGCTGATCCAACATTTCCTGATTAATTTCAATTTTTGCTTTTTCACGCAAAGCCTTCAATAATGTTGCCTGTAAGTCATTCACACGGAACTGCATTAATTGTGAAACAAATGCTTTTTGTTGTTCGGCTGATAGTTGACCATCTTCAACTTTATCCAATGCAATCGCAACAATATCCCCATTTTGATCAACACCAACGTGATAGCTTGGTTTACCTGCTGTCGGTAACGGCATTGCAAAAATCTGTTTATCCAACGCCGGATTTTTGCTTTCCGCATAAACTGTCGTCAAATTTTGTTTGAATTCAACCGCACTGTTATCTCCGGCTTGTAATTTAGCAACCAATGCTTTAACACGCTCCAACTCAATATTTTCTGCTTTTTCACGCTGTAATAAGGCGGTAATTTGTGTTTTTGCTTCTGCTAAAGGCTTAGTTCCTGCCGCTTTATAGTCGACCACGCGGAAAATAACACTGTGATTTTCACCAACACTAATCATTTGTGAGTTCATTCCGCCTTGCACCAATTCCGGACTGAACATTTCGCTAATCACATTGCTAAAATTCAATGCCGCCGGCACATCATCGCGCGCAAAATAACCGGTTTCTTCAACGGTTAAATTGCCCTCTTTGGCAGCTGTCGCTAAACCGCTTTGATCTTCAAAGGCTTTATCCGCAACCGCTTTTTCAACACTGAAATATTTACGTTCCGCTAAATCCTGACGCACAAGATCGGTAATTCGGCTTTTGACCTCTTCTAACGGTAATACGGTCGCTTCATTGCGTGCCAACACTTTAATAATGTGATATTTATCATCCACTTTTGTCGGTTTGCTGTAAGCACCGACTGCAGTGTTGTCAGCCGCCGTTTCAAATGCTTTCGGTAACTGTCCAGCAACCACCCAACTTAAATCACCGCCGTTAACTGCTGTTAAACGGTCAATAGAATATTTTTTCGCTAACTCGGCAAAATCTGCACCCTGTTGCAATTTGTTGTAAATATCATCCGCTTCCGCCTGTGTATTTACTTGAATATGCGCAATATGCTGTTTTGCCTGCCCCATAAATTGAGATTTATTGTCTTGATAATATTGAGCAACTTCAACATCACTCACTTTCAGATCTTTTGCCAATTTATCTTTATTGACATCAATATATTGCACTTTAACCAATTCAGGTGTGGCAAAAGCTGCCTTATGATCATTGTAATATTTCTCAATTTCCTGATCTGAAATGGTCTGTTTAGCTGCTAAATCCGCTACCGGGAAAGTTGCTAAACGAACACTTCTCTTCTGAAAGAACAATTTCACAAATTGTTGTTGCTGTGCTTCGGTTAAGAAATCACTCGCCAATAAAGAACCCATTAATTGTGATAACACTAAATCCTGACGCACAATTTCCGCATATTGATCCGGTGTGAGATTATTATTCGCTAACAATTGTTGATAAACTGCGTTATCGAACTGGCCATCTTTTTGGAATGCCGGATTCATTACGATCGCCTGCTTAATCGCTTCATCGCCGACACCCAATCCCAACTCTTTGCTGTATTGGCGTAACAACTCATCATCAATTAAACGATCCAATACGGAATGACGCAAACCGTTGGTAAATTCAGCAGAATCCGCTACTGCTGCAAATTTATCCCCCATCTGCATCGCCAGCTGTTGATATTGGCTTTGATATTGTTGTTGGAAAAGACGTTGGGAAATTTCAACACCATTTACGGTTGCCGCCGAGGTGTTTTGACGAGAAATTAAATAACCGGCAACACCACTCAACACAAATGAAATAGCAATGACCGACATTAATACTTTCCAGACCATACTATGTGTATAGCCACGCAGTTTCTCCATCATAATGAGAGCTTCCTTATAATAAAAACAATAATGGACAAAATTATATAGAAAAGTTGGGTTGGCTGCACCTACTAAAAAGCCGGTCATCTTATTTTGACCGGCTTTTTGCTGATTAATTGACAGTTGATGTCATATTTTTACTGCTACGTTTTTTCGGAGCGGCTAAATTTTTCACCACCTCAATTCCGACCGGCGGTTTTTCCAGTGCCAATGCCAAAACTTCATCAATAGTTTCGACCGGACGAATATCCAACGCAGATTTCGCATTTTCCGGAATTTCCTCAAGATCTTTGACATTGTCTTTCGGAATTAAGACCCGTTTAATGCCGCCACGGTGTGCCGCTAATAATTTCTCTTTCAAACCACCGATTGGCAACACTTTACCGCGTAAAGTAATTTCGCCTGTCATTGCTACATCGGCACGTACCGGATTACCGGTTAAGCAAGAAACCAATGCGGTGCACATTGCAATCCCTGCACTCGGACCATCTTTCGGTGTCGCGCCTTCAGGCACGTGAATGTGAATATCCCGTTTTTCATAGAAATCGGTATTAATGCCCAACTGTTCCGCTCTGGCACGAACTACCGTCATCGCCGCCTGAATCGACTCTTTCATTACATCGCCTAACGAACCGGTGTAATTTAATTTACCTTTGCCCGACACTGAAGCCGCTTCAATGGTTAATAAATCACCGCCGACTTCTGTCCACGCCAAACCGGTCACTTCACCAACGCGGTTTTGATTATCCGCTTTGCCGTATTCAAAACGTCTGACACCAAGATAATCGTGTAGATTACTGCTATCCACAACCACCTGTTTCAATGATTTATCCAATAATAGATTCTTCACCGCTTTACGACAGATTTTAGAAATTTCACGTTCCAAATTACGTACACCGGCTTCACGAGTGTAATAACGGATAATATCTAAAATGGCTTCTTCTTTGATGGTTAATTCTTTTGCTTTCAAACCGTTACGTTCCATCTGTTTATTCAACAAATGACGCATCGCAATGTTAAGTTTTTCATCTTCGGTATAACCTGAAAGACGAATGACTTCCATACGATCAAGTAACGGCCCCGGAATATTCATTGAGTTGGAAGTGGCGACAAACATCACATCGGAAAGATCATAATCTACCTCAAGATAATGATCGCTGAAGGTGTTGTTCTGTTCCGGATCTAACACTTCCAATAATGCTGATGCCGGATCGCCACGCATATCCGCACCCAATTTATCAATTTCATCCAACAAGAATAATGGGTTTTTCACACCCACTTTCGCCATATTTTGGATAAGTTTACCCGGCAACGCACCGATATAAGTACGACGATGCCCACGAATTTCGGCTTCATCACGCACGCCGCCTAACGCCATTCGCACATATTTACGACCGGTCGCCTGCGCAATAGATTGCCCCAATGAGGTTTTACCTACCCCCGGCGGCCCTACCAAACATAAAATCGGTCCACGAATTTGGTTAGTACGAGTTTGCACCGCTAAATATTCTAAAATGCGTTCTTTGACACGCTCCAAGCCGTAATGGTCGTTATTTAAAATGGCTTCCGCCTGTTTTAAATCTTTTTTCACTTTAGTACGTTTGTGCCACGGCACTTGTACCATCCAGTCAATATATGTACGAACCACTGTCGCTTCCGCAGACATCGGTGACATCATTTTTAATTTTTGCAATTCCGATTCTGCCTTTTCTTGAACCTCTTTCGGCATTTTTGCATCGGCAATTTTTTTCTTTAATTGCTGTACTTCATTTTCGACAGTTTCCGCTTCACCAAGCTCTTTCTGGATGGCTTTAATCTGTTCATTCAAATAGTAATCGCGTTGATTTTTTTCCATCTGTTTTTTCACACGATCACGAATTTTCTTATCCAAGCTGCTGATTTCCATTTCCGCTTGAATCAAGCCTAATAATGTTTCAAAACGGGCAAAAACATTTTCCTGTTCCAACAATGCCTGTTTTTTATCCAATGCTAACGGCATATTGCCTGCCAAGGTATCAACCAATTTTTTCGGATCGTGGATATCCTTCAATGCAGTTAATACTTCAGGCTTAACTTTATTATGTTGTTGATGTGCAAATTTATCCAATTCAGTTAACACTGTTGTTTGAATAACATCCAACTCAACATCATTATCCACGATTTCAGTAATTTCACTTATCTCGGCAGAATAATATTCATCACTCTCAAATGAGAGCACTTTTGCTCTTGATTTCCCTTCAACAAGTACCTTTACCGTGCCGTCCGGTAATTTCAATAATTGAATAATGGTAGCAACTGTCCCTACTTGATAAATATCTTTCTCTGTCGGCTCTTCCAAATTAGCCTCTTTTTGAGTGACTAATAAAATGTCTTTGCCGCTATCCATTGCTTCATCAAGACTACGGATAGACTTTGTTCTTCCTACATATAGTGGCATTACGATATGTGGAAACACGACAACATCTCGTAACGGTAAGACAGGAATTTGTTTTGTTGGTAACTCTTTGCTCATAATTATTGTTCTCTTGTCTATTTCTATAGTTTGAGGTATATGGGGGAACTTTTTTTGATATCAAGGGCAATCAGCCTTTTTCATCTAAATAAGTAAAAAATCTGCACTCCGACTTTCGGTCAAGGTGCAGATTTTAGATTGTAGTATGAATTTAATAATTTCTTAACAAATTATTTTTTCTTTTTCGCTTTTGCATTCGGTAAATCAGTTACTGTACCTTCAAACACTTCCGCCGCCAAGCCGACAGATTCGTGTAATGTAGGGTGTGCGTGAATAGTTAATGCTAAATCTTCCGCATCGCAACCCATTTCGATTGCAAGACCGATTTCACCTAATAATTCACCGCCATTGGTTCCGACAATCGCACCACCAATCACACGGTGTGTATTCTTATCAAAAATAAGTTTAGTCATACCGTCTGAACAGTCTGATGCAATCGCACGACCTGATGCCGCCCAAGGGAAAGTTGCCACTTCATAAGAAATGCCTTCAGCTTTACATTCTTTTTCTGTTTTACCAACCCAAGCCACTTCAGGTTCAGTATAAGCAATAGATGGGATCACTTTCGGATCGAAATAGTGTTTTTGTCCGGCAATCACTTCTGCCGCAACGTGACCTTCGTGAACACCTTTGTGAGCCAACATTGGTTGACCGACAATATCACCAATCGCAAAGATATGAGGAACATTAGTACGCATCTGTTTGTCGGTACGGATAAAGCCACGTTCATCCACTTCAACGCCTGCCACTTGTGCATCGATTAATTTACCGTTCGGTGTACGACCGATAGCCACTAACACAGCATCATAACGGCGAGTTTCATTTGCGCCTTTTCCTTCCATAGAAACATAAATACCGTCTTCTTTCGCTTCTACCGCAGTAACTTTAGTTTCTAACAAGAGGTTGAATTTTTTCTCGATGCGTTTAGTAAAGATTTTAACCACATCTTTATCCGCTGCCGGAATAACCTGATCAAACATTTCCACAACATCAATTTGTGAACCTAGTGCGTGGTAAACGGTTCCCATTTCAAGACCGATAATACCGCCACCCATAATCAATAATTTTTCAGGTACTTCTTTAAGTTTTAATGCATCTGTTGAATCCCAAACACGAGGATCATCGTGCGGAATAAACGGTAATTGAATTGGACGAGAACCGGCAGCAATGATTGCGTTATCAAATGTAATTTTGGTTTCACCGTCTTCTCCGGCAACAATAATACTGTTCGCGCTGGAGAATTTACCATAACCGCTTACAATTTGAACTTTACGCATTTTTGCCATACCAGCCAAACCGCCGGTTAATTGGCTGATCACTTTTTCTTTCCAACCACGGATTTTTTCAATGTCGGTTTTTGGTTCACCGAAAACAATACCGTGTTGCGCTAAAGATTTTGCTTCTTCAATCACTTTAGCAACGTGCAATAATGCTTTAGACGGAATACAGCCTACGTTTAAGCATACCCCACCAAGCGTTGAAAAACGTTCAATAATAACGGTTTCCAACCCTAAGTCTGCACAACGGAATGCCGCTGAATATCCTGCAGGACCAGCACCTAAAACAACTACTTGTGTTTTAATTTCTTTATTCATGTTAAGCCTCTTGATTTTTCTCTAACAAAATGTTAGGACGGCAATTAAATTAATTATAACAAAAGCCTGATCAACTCAGGCTTTCGTTTCCATTACTACATGACTAAGCGGCGTAAATCCGACAACACACCACTAATATAGGTAATAAAGCGTGCACCGTCCGCCCCATCAATCACACGGTGATCGTAAGACAATGACAATGGCAACATCAAGCGTGGTGTAAATTCTTTACCATTCCACACCGGTGTCATCTCTGAACGAGAAACCCCTAAAATTGCCACTTCCGGTGCATTAACGATAGGGGTAAAGTGAGTACCACCGATACCGCCTAAACTTGAGATAGTAAAGCATCCGCCTTGCATATCTGAAGCTGTTAATTTACCTGCACGCGCTTTCTTCGACATTGCTGACAATTCACGAGAAAGTTCAATAACACCTTTCTTATTAACATCTTTAAACACCGGTACAACCAAGCCGTTTGGTGTATCTACTGCCACACCGATATTGATGTATTTCTTCAAGATCAGACGTTGTGCATCCTCAGTAATTGAACTATTGAAGTTTGGATAAGCTTCCAACGCTTTTGCTACCGCTTTCATAATAAAGACAAGCGGAGTAATTTTAACATCAAGTTTCTGTTTTTCAGCTAATACATTTTGCTCTTTTCTGAATTTTTCTAACTCGGTAATATCGGCTTTATCCCATTGTGTTACGTGAGGGATCATTACCCAGTTACGGTGCAAGTTCGCACCGGAAATCTTCTTGATGCGACCCAATTCAACTTCTTCAGTTTCACCGAATTTGCTGAAATCAACTTTCGGCCACGGCAACAAGCCTAAACCGGCACCGGCATTACCGCCGGCAGCAGCTGATGAAGAAACAGAACCGCTTTCAACCGCTTTAATAGCCGCTTTCACATAAGCTTGAACATCTTCTTTTAAGATACGACCTTTACGACCTGTACCTTTCACTTTATCAAGATTCACACCAAATTCGCGTGCTAAACGACGAACTACCGGAGTAGCGTGAGCAAAACTTGCGCTCTTAGTCACATCTTCATTAGAAGATGCCGGAGCCGCTGCAGGCGCTGGTGCTGCCGCTTGAGGGGCAGGTGCTGCTGCAGGTTGTTGTGCCGGAGCTGCCGCGGGCGCTGCGCCAGCCACTTCAAAGCGCATAATTAATGAACCGGTAGAAACTTTATCGCCTGATTTGATCAAAATTTCTTTTACCACACCGGCAAACGGCGCAGGTACTTCCATTGAAGCTTTATCACCTTCAACGGTGATCAATGACTGTTCTTCGCTAACAGTATCGCCTACTGCGACCATAATTTCAGTCACATTCACTTCATCGCCGCCGATATCCGGAACGTGAACATCCTGAACACCTCCGCTAGCCGCAGGTGCTGCTGCCGGAGCCGCTTCTGCTGCAGGAGCAGGTGCTGCCGCCGGAGCCGCGCCGGCAACTTCAAAACGCATAATCAATGAACCGGTAGAAACTTTATCACCTGATTTAACTAAAATTTCTTTTACCACACCGGCAAATGGTGCAGGCACTTCCATTGAAGCTTTATCACCTTCAACGGTGATCAATGACTGTTCTTCGCTAACAGTATCGCCTACTGCGACCATAATTTCAGTAACGTTAACTTCATCTCCGCCGATATCCGGAACATGAACATCAACAACAGAAGCTGCTGCAGCCGGTGCTGCCGCCGGAGCCGGCGCTGCTTCCGCTGCAGGAGCAGGTGCTGCCGCACCCGCTGCTTCCAATACCAACATAGGAGTACCGGTAGAAACTTTATCACCCACTTTTACCAATACTTCTTTTACCACACCTGCTTCCGGTGCCGGTACTTCCATTGAGGCTTTATCACCTTCAACATTGATCACACTTTGGTCAACTTCAATAGTGTCACCAACTTTCACCATAACTTCTGTTACAGTAACTTCATCACCACCGATATCCGGAATAGCAATTTGTTTTGACATAATTTATATCCTTTGTGATTGTTACAGTTAATTATGCGTGTAAAGAGTACGCTTTATCAGTATCAATACCATATTTCTTAATGGCTTCAACCAACACTTGCTTATCTAAAGTGCCGGCTTTCACTAATTGAGATAATGCCGCCACTGCAACGTGATGTGCATCAACTTCAAAGTGTGAACGTAAATTTTCACGGCTGTCTGAACGTCCGAAACCATCAGTACCTAACACCAAATAGCTGCTTGCCGGAACATACGCACGAACCTGATCAGCAAATAGACGCATATAGTCGGTTGCCGCAATTGCCGGCGCATCATTCATCACTTTAGTGATATATGGCACTTTTGCTTCTTCTTCCGGATGCAAAGTGTTGTAACGTTCAATTTCGTTACCTTCTCTTGCTAACTCAGTAAATGAAGTTACGCTATAAACATCTGAAGATACACCAAAGTCATTTGCCAATAATTGTGCTGCTTCACGTACGTGACGAAGGATTGCACCTGAACCTAATAACTGAACTTTACCTTTACCTTGACCGGTTACGGTTTCAAATTTGTAGATACCTTTACGAATACCTTCTTCCGCACCTTTCGGCATTGCCGGTTGATCGTAAGTTTCGTTCAATGTAGTGATGTAGTAATAAACATCTTCTTGATCCGGACCATACATACGACGTACACCATCTTGAATAATCACCGGCACTTCAAATGCAAATGCAGGGTCATAAGCAACACAGCTTGGGATGGTTAATGCTTGAATATGGCTGTGTCCATCTTCGTGTTGTAAACCTTCACCGTTCAAGGTTGTACGACCGGATGTACCACCAATCATAAAGCCTCTCGCACGTTGGTCACCTGCTAGCCACATTAAATCACCGACACGTTGGAAACCGAACATTGAATAGTAAACGAAGAACGGAATCATTGGTAAATCATTGGTACTGTATGAAGTCGCTGCCGCTAACCAAGATGAAGTTGCGCCCTGTTCATTAATACCTTCTTGCAATACCTGTCCATCAATCGCTTCACGATAATAGGCAACCTGTTCGCGGTCTTGCGGAACATAGTGCTGACCGTGTGGATTGTAGATACCGATTTGACGGAATAAACCTTCCATACCGAAAGTACGTGCTTCATCAGCTACGATTGGAACGATATGTTTACCGATAGATTTATCTTTCAATAAAACATTTAAGGTACGGACAAATGCCATTGTGGTTGAAATTGGACGTGCTTGAGCTTCAAACAATTGTGAGAACTCTTCAATTCCAGGCACTTTGAATTCTTGCGTAAAGCGTGGTAAACGGGTTGGTAAATAACCCTGTAACGCTTGGCGGCGTTCGTGAAGATATTTGTACTCATCTGAGCCTTCAGCGAATGTCACATATGGAAGTTTTTCAAGATCCGCATCGGAAACAGGCACATTGAATTGATCACGAACGTGTTTAACGCCGGAAAGATCCATTTTCTTAACTTGGTGAGCAATATTCTTACCTTCTGCTGCATCACCCATACCGTAACCCTTGATAGTTTTAACAAGGATAACAACCGGTTTGCCTTTAACCTGTTTCGCTTTATTGAAGGCAGCAAATACTTTAATCGGATCGTGACCACCACGGTTTAATGCCCAGATTTCATCATCTGTCATATCTTTCACTAATTCCGCAGTTTCAGGATAACGACCGAAGAAGTGTTCACGAACATAAGCACCATCTTTAGATTTGAAGTTTTGATAGTCACCGTCAACCACTTCCATCATTAATTGCAGTAATTTACCGGAAGTATCTTTCTGCAATAGACGATCCCAACGACGACCCCAAATTACTTTAATCACTTCCCAACCGGCACCGTTAAAGTTGCTTTCCAATTCTTGGATAATTTTACCGTTACCAGTTACTGGACCATCCAAACGTTGTAAGTTACAGTTGATAACAAAGATCAAGTTATCCAATTTTTCACGTGCAGCGAATGCAATCGCACCGCGTGATTCAACTTCATCCATTTCACCGTCACCAAGGAATGCATAAACGGTTTGATCTGAAGTATCTTTCAAGCCACGATTGTGTAAATATTTTAAGAAGCGTGCATTATAAATTGCGTTCAATGGTCCTAAGCCCATTGAAACAGTAGGGAATTGCCAAAATTCTGGTAATAAACGAGGGTGAGGATAAGAAGAAAGACCTTTTCCGTGAACTTCTTGACGGAAATTATCCATCTGTTCTTCGGTTAAACGACCTTCAACAAAGGCACGAGCATAAATTCCCGGTGCGATATGACCTTGGAAGAACACCAAGTCACCGCCATTTTTCTCATTACGCGCTTTAAAGAAGTGGTTGAAACAAACTTCATATAATGTTGCGGAAGATTGGAATGATGCCATATGTCCGCCTAATTCAAGACCTTTTTTAGAGGCGCGCAATACAGCCATAATCGCATTCCAACGAATTGCACTGCGGATGCGACGCTCAAGGTCTAAATTACCCGGATAATTAGGTTCTTCACTAACAGGAATGGTATTAATATAATCTGTTGTCATTCCGGTAGGAAGTGAAATGTCATTAGCTCTTGCACGTTGAATGAGTTGTTCAATGATATATTGAGCTCTTTCAACACCTTCTTCACGAATTACTGAATCGATTGCCAACATCCAATCGTTGGTTTCAATCGGATCCACGTCATTTTTTACCATATCCGACATGGGCTATTCCTTTTATCTTATTGTGGTTAAAAAAATGTGTGATGCACAAAACAACTTGCTGCACACCACCCAACTGAAAAAAGTGGTTAATTAAATTTTCTGCTCTTTTAGGGCTTCACAATTTATTAACTAATTTTAGAAATTTTATTAGATTTTTTGAAATAAAGATAGAAAAAATTTGTCTTACCATAGCAAAACCAGCCGATTTTGTCTATTTTTTTACCATCCATTTTTTGGCATAACTACAAAGGATTAGCTATTTATAACAAGGCGTTACTTCAAATTGCCCTGATAAAAATTCGCTTTCTATCGACAAATTCTGTACAATTCGCCACCTACTGAAATTCCATTACAAAATAGATAACAAAATTATGACAACAACAACTCCGAATATCGGCTTTTTAAGCCTTGGTTGCCCTAAAAATTTAGTTGATTCCGAACGTATTTTGACCGAACTGCGTGCGGAGGGTTATAACATTGTGCCGAGTTATGACAATGCCGATTTAGTGATCGTCAATACCTGCGGTTTTATCGACAGCGCGGTTCAGGAATCATTGGAAGCAATCGGCGAAGCTTTAGAAGAAAACGGCAAAGTTATCGTTACCGGTTGCTTAGGTGCTAAAGAAAATCAAATCAGAGAAGTGCATCCTAAAGTGCTTGAAATTACCGGCCCACACAGTTATGAAGCGGTAATGACGCACGTCCACAAATATGCCCCGAAACCGGAATATAACCCTTATCTCAATGTGGTGCCGAAACAAGGGGTAAAATTAACGCCTAAACATTATGCTTACGTTAAAATTTCAGAAGGCTGCGATCACCGTTGCACTTTCTGCATTATTCCATCTATGCGCGGTGATCTTGACAGCAGACCGATCAACACCATTTTGGATGAAGCAAAACGTTTAGTTGATGCCGGCGTTAAAGAGTTGTTGATCGTTTCTCAAGATACTTCCGCTTATGCGTTGGATAAAAATCAAAAAAAACAAAAAAGCAAAACTGTTTTCTGGAATGGAATGCCGATTAAAAATGATTTAATTACGCTTTGCGAACAGCTTGGAACATTAGGCGTTTGGGTGCGTCTACATTATGTTTACCCTTATCCACACGTTGATAAGCTGATTCCTTTGATGGCACAAGGCAAAATTTTGCCTTATTTAGATATTCCGTTACAACACGCCAGTCCGAAAATTCTAAAAGCAATGAAACGTCCGGGTTTAATCGAACGCACATTGGAACGCATTAAACAGTGGCGTGAAATCTGTCCGGAACTGACATTACGCTCAACATTTATTGTCGGTTTTCCAGGTGAAACTGAAGAAGATTTCCAAATGTTATTAGATTTTATTCAAGAAGCACAACTGGATCGTGTCGGCTGTTTCAAATTCAGCCCGGTTGAAGGTGCGGTAGCCACAGAAATGGCAGAACAAGTGCCGGAAGAGGTGAAAGAGGAACGTTTCCACCGCTTTATGCAACTACAGCAACAAATCTCTGCACAGCGTTTACAACAAAAAATCGGTAAAACTTTGCCGGTGATGATTGATGAAATTGATGAAGAAGGCATTATCGGTCGCTCAATGGCGGATGCACCGGAAATTGACGGCGTGGTTTACATTGATAATATCAGTGAGCAGCAAGTCAAAGTCGGCGAAGTGGTGATGGCAACCATTCATAATGCCGATGAATACGATTTATGGGCAACCATCTAACCGTTATCTAACTGTTGTTGCAGTGGGGAGAAGTTCTCCCTACCCTACTGCCAAACGTTAACATCAATGCCTAATGTGTTGCTTGCTCAGTGCAAATTGTTTTCATTTTGTGAGGTATAAATGACAGAACAAAACAAAATCCAAACCAGTGAAATTTATCTTGCAGGCGGTTGTTTTTGGGGATTAGAAGCCTACTTTGCCGCTATTGGCGGTGTCTTGAATGCCGAATCAGGTTATGCCAACGGTGACAGTGAAAATCCAAGTTATCAACAGGTTTGCAACGGCAGTGGCCACGCCGAAACGGTCAAAGTCAGTTATGATGCCTCTCAAATCAATTTGGCAACATTGCTTGAGTACTATTTCCGCGTTATCGATCCGACCAGTTTAAATCGTCAAGGAAATGATCACGGTGTGCAGTATCGCTCCGGCATTTATTATACTGATGCGCACCAAAAACCGATTATTGATGCGGCAATGGCACGCGAACAGCAAAAATGGCAACAACCTTTGTTGGTTGAGGTGCAGCCGTTACAAAACTACTATCCTGCTGAAGCGTATCACCAACACTATTTAGAGAAAAATCCGGGCGGATATTGCCATATTGATCTGAGAAAAGCAGACGATGTCATTATTGATGCCAATAAATACCACAAGCCTACTGCAGCAGAGATCGAACAGAAATTAAATGAAGAGTCGTTTGCCGTTACCCAACAAAATGCTACCGAACGCCCTTTTTTAAATCGTTACTGGGATTTTTTTGAGAAAGGTTTATATGTCGATATTATCAGCGGTGAACCGCTTTTTGCCTCCTCTGATAAATTTCCGTCACAATGTGGCTGGCCAAGTTTCAGTAAACCGATTTCATCCGATGTGGTTATTTATCACCGCGACACCAGTCACGGAATGATCCGTACCGAAGTGCGTTCTCGTATTGCCGATGCGCATTTAGGGCACGTTTTTGAAGATGGCCCGCTCGAAACCGGTGGCTTGCGTTACTGCATCAACAGTGCCGCATTGCGTTTTATTCCCTTTGCGGAATTGGCACAAAACGGTTATGGCTATCTGCAAAAACGGATTAAATAGCAACCGCTTAAAATGACAAAGCGGTGTGGATCTTAAACCTCCACACCGCTTTTTATTTGAAGTTATTTCTGCTTGTTAAATATCAAATTTAACATTGGCACGATTCAGTAAGAACTGCACCAATAATGAAACCGGACGACCGGTTGCGCCTTTATCGGCACCCTGTTTCCACGCTGTGCCGGCGATATCCAAATGCGCCCAATTATATTTTTTAGTGAAATTCGCTAAGAAACAAGCAGCGGTAATCGCGCCACCCCAACGCCCGCCGACATTCGCCAAATCAGCAAAATTAGATTTCAATAAATCGTTATATTCGTCATTCATCGGCAAACGCCACGCTTTGTCGTTAGACTGATCCGCCGCACTCTGCAACTCATTGGCAAGATTATTTAACGGTGAAAACAGACCGCTGTTGACGCTCGCTAACGCCACCACACAAGCACCGGTCAAAGTTGCGATATCGATCACTACATCCGGATCAAAACGTTCTACATAAGTCAACGCATCGCACAGCACCAAACGCCCTTCGGCATCGGTATTCAACACCTCTACAGTTAAACCGGACATTGTGGTCAAAATATCACCCGGACGATAGGCATTGCCGCCCGGCAAGTTTTCGCAGCCAGCCAACACACCAATCACATTTAACGGTAAATTCAATTCGGCAACGGCTCGCATTACACCATAAACGGTTGCTGCACCGCACATATCATATTTCATCTCATCCATACCAGCACCCGGCTTCAATGAAATACCGCCAGAATCAAAAGTTAGCCCTTTTCCGACAAAAACGATTGGTTTTGCATCAGGATCAGGATTATTTTTAAATTCAATGATCGACATAAAGGCTTCATTACGCGATCCTTGTGAAACCGCCAAATAGGATTTCATTCCCAATTTTTCCATCTGTTGCTCATCGACCACGTGGCTGTTCAGCGAATCATAATTTTGCGCCAATTCAATCGCTTTATCAGCTAAATAACGTGGCGTGCAAATATTTGGTGGCATATTGGCTAGATCTTTCGTTTCTTTAATGCCGTTACTGATCGCCATTGCGTGTTGAATTGCAGACTCAGCAAGCGGTAATTCACGGCGCATCGGAACATTGAATACTATTTTACGTAATTCACGTCTAATTTCCGTTTTCACTCGTTTAAATTGCGTAAAACTATATAAAGATTCCTGAGCTGCTTCCACCGCCAAACGCACATTCCAGTAAATGTTGCGCCCTTTAACGTGCAAGCCGGTTAAATAACAAACCGCCTCCATTGAGCCGGTTTCATTTAACACTCTCACTGTTTTTTGAATAATCTGTTTATATTGTCTTTCATCCAATTCACGCTCTTTACCGCAACCGACCAATAAAATGCGATCTGCCGGAATATTAGGAACGTGATGCAATAACAAGGTCTGTCCAACTTTTCCTTCAATATCGCCACGTCGTAATAACGCACTGATATAACCTGCACTGATATTATCCAACTGCTCTGCCGATGCAGATAAACGACGCGGTTCGAAAACACCAACCACTAAACACGCAGTACGTTGTTTTTCAACACTACCGTTTTTGACACTAAATTCCATATTGATATTCCTTCACTATGATTTCTATTGTTGTTAGGCCCTGAAACAAGGTATTATATGCGCCTGAATTTATGTTTTTGAAAAAACTTGAAAACAGATCTACTTGTGAGAACGATTGATTAAAGTATCGTTTTTTATAAAAAAATCAAGCAAAAATAAAGAGAAAACACAGGTCAGCTGCCGTGATTTTGACAAAATATCTAATCAAAGAGACATTAAAAAGCCAACTGGCTATTTTATTTATTTTACTCGTCATTTTTTTAGCACAACAACTTGTCCGCGTTTTAGGCTCTGCCGTCAACGGTAATGTGCCGGTTGATGTCATTTTGCCGCTGCTTGGATTAGGAATGCCGACAATGGCGCAATTAATGTTGCCGCTAAGTCTGTTTTTAGCCCTTTTACTCACTTTAGGCAGATTATACAGCGAAAGCGAAATTACCGTGATGCAGGCGTGCGGCATCGGGCCGAATGCTTTGGTTAAAGTCGGATTGATACTCTCGATCGTTACCGCTGCCATTGCTGCTTATAACTCGCTTTATCTCACGCCGTGGGCATTAAAAAAACAGGTGGAAGTGGTAGAAAATGCAAAAGCCAATCCAAGTGCCTCCGCCATTACACCGGGGCAATTTATCTCCTCTAATAACGGCAATTTCGTACTGTTTGTTGATAAAGTGAAAGGTGATCAACTTTCCGATATTTATCTGTTCCAAACCAGACAGGTCGGCAAAGTGAAACCGTCTGTCATTGTTGCGGAACAAGGTAATTTCTCTACGGCGAAAGATGGCAGCCAAACATTGGCATTAAAAAACGGCGAACGCTTTGAAGGCAGTGCCGTGTTGCCGGAATTCCGTGTTACACATTTTCAGGATTATTTAGCCTTCTTAGCCTTTAATCCGGCAAAAGCGGAAGAAGCCGATCTTGATATGCAGGACAGCAACGCTTTATTGAAAAACAGCTCTGCCAATGCCAAAGCTGAATTGCAATGGCGTATCAGCCTGTTTTTAGCCGTGCCATTGATGATGTTAATTGCCATTCCATTGAGTAAGGTTAATCCTCGTCAAGGGCGTTTCGCCAAAATCATACCGGCGCTGTTGCTCTA
Organism: Gallibacterium anatis DSM 16844 = F 149; assembly: GCF_000379785.1. Classification (GTDB taxonomy): domain Bacteria; phylum Pseudomonadota; class Gammaproteobacteria; order Enterobacterales; family Pasteurellaceae; genus Gallibacterium; species Gallibacterium anatis. The sequence goes on from NZ_KB903675.1 coordinate 30,876, forward strand.
TTTAATCTATTTTTTATTGCAAAGTTCACTCAAAACCGCCGGCATCAATGGCAAAATTGAATCTCACTACTGGATGATTTTAGTCAATATGCTGTTTTTACTTTTAGGCATCGTCCTCAACTCTGCCACCATTCAGAGTAAATTCACCCAACTGTTTAAACGAGCAAGAGGTTAATCTATGTTTAATACCTTAGATCGTTATATCGGCAAAACGATTTTAGCCACTATTTTTGTTGTTTTATTTTTATTGGTCGGGCTTTCCGCCATTATCAAATTTGTTGAGCAGTTCCGCGCTATCGGTGAAGGAAATTACGACACCGCCAAAGCAATCGCTTACACCCTGCTCACGATGCCGAAAGATATTGAAACCTTTTTCCCAATGGCGGCACTGCTCGGTGCTTTAATCGGTTTAGGATCGTTGGCATCAAACAGTGAGCTGGTGGTAATGCAAGCCTCCGGTTTTTCACGTTTTCAAATCGGTTTATCGGTAATGAAAGTGGCGATCCCATTGATTATCCTCAATATGGCATTGGGTGAATGGGGAATCCCACAGACGGAGCAGTTTGCAAGAGAAATGCGTTATAAATCGCTTACTGGTGGTTCACTGCTTTCGGTTAAAGGTTCAGTATGGGCGAAAGATGGTAACAGTTTTGTTTATATTCAACATATTCCAAAAGAAAATCAGTTAAACGGTATTTATATCTATCAATTTGATCAAAACCGTAATCTGCAAAAAATGAGCCAAGCCAATCGTGCCACTTATGCCAATAATGAATGGCGCTTTAACCAAATTTCAGAATCGGAACTGAACGGCGATCACATCACCAATAAAAAATATCTGAATAAAGTGTGGCAAACCAGCATTACTCCGGATAAATTGGGAATGGTATCTTTGCGTCCGAGTATGCTCTCAATTACCGGTTTATCCGACTATATCCAATTTTTGAAAAATACCGGACAGGATACGAAAACGTTTGAACTCACCTACTGGCGAAAATTATTGCAACCGATTTCAATCAGCGTGATGATGCTGTTGGCACTTTCATTTATTTTCGGGCCTTTACGCAGCGTCACCTCCGGCGTGCGAGTGGTAACAGGTATCTGTTGTGGTTTTGCCTTTTATGTGTTGGATCAAGTGTTTGGACCATTAAGTTTAGTCTATAACATTCCGCCGTTTATCGGTGCATTGGCACCAAGTATCTTCTTCGCCGCCATTATTTGGTGGTTAATGGCGCATAAACGGCATTAATGCCTCACGTTTTAACAAATAAAAAGTGAGATCGCCAATCACGATCTCACTTTTTTATCACTTTTTTTCATTTTAGTTTCATCAGCGTTTAAAACGCCGGCGTTGTTGATGAAATGCTTTCGAACGCTGTTGATTTTCTTGACTTTTTCTTAACGTTCTCATCGGCACCAATTTAATTTTTCGCCGCCGGAAGAAATAGTGCAAACTGCTGGCGATCAGTGCTCCCACCAACAAAATCACTATCACTTCGGCATACAGATAACGGAATTGCTGATTAATCTTACTCTCACTGGTTTGCCCATATTGCCCGTCAAAAGTCACGCGTAAAAAACCAATCACACTATTGCCGTCAAAAATCGGCTCAACAATCTGTTGTGTTTGTTGCGGCGATTTTTCTCCCTCTAGCCCCAACTGTTGCCGTAAATTCAACGCATTGCGACTTTGTGCCAACAACTCGCCGTTACCGCTATAAACCGATGCATCCAACACAAATTTTTCTCGACTTAACGCCGTCAGCTGATCCGCCAATTTCTCGGCAGAAACATTATTATTTAATAAAGAGGAAAACAGATTAGCCTGCTGCCGCACCAAAATATGCGACAAATTGGACACTTGATTGATACTCGCTAATTGCGAACCGAATTTAAACTGATTGATGCCGAATAAAATAATCGCAATCGTAAAACCGCTAACCAGCAAAATTGCTATCAGCAGCAAAATTTTGACACTCTTCTCTCTTACCGTATGCAAGTTGTTACCTTTATATTTCTATTCTGAGCGATTTGTGATTAAATGCGGATTGTAGCTTTTCTTTTCATTCTAAAAAAGGTTTTTATATGCAAACTCTCGTTCCCGTAATCAATAAACCGGATAATTATCGTGCCGATCAGCAGCAATTTCTGCTCTATTGCCAACAGTTCGATGCCAAAAAATTAGCCCGGTTCAGTGCTCAAATTGCCGATCTTTCACTACTTGCCGAATGGGATATTTTTGATTATCACTGCGTGATGATGCAGCACGCCCAACCACAAAATTATATCGAGCTTGCGCACCAATACGGTTTTGATCTTTTTGTGATCAGCGGCTATCCCTTGCTTGAAAAAGACGGTTTACTGGTGATGGATATGGACTCCACTGCCATTCAAATTGAATGTATTGATGAGGTGGCAAAATTAGCCGGCACCGGCGAAATGGTTGCTGCGATTACAGAAAGCGCAATGCGCGGTGAACTTGATTTTAAACAGAGTTTACGCAAACGTGTCGGCACTTTAAAAGGTGCACCGGCAACCATTTTGGATCAAGTGCGCAATAATTTACCGATTATGCCCGGTTTAGAACGCACCCTTTCTGCATTGCAAAATCTCGGTTGGAAAGTGGCTATCGCTTCCGGCGGTTTTACCTATTTCGCTGAAGTGTTGCAAAAAAAATTCGGTTTGGTTGCCGTCCACGCCAACCGCTTTGCGATTGAAAACGGCATTTTAACCGGCGAAGTAGACGGCGAAATCGTGGATGCCCAATATAAAGCCAATGTATTACGCCAATTAACGCAACAATACCAAATTGAGCCGAACCAAACCATCGCCATCGGTGACGGTGCAAACGACCTATTAATGATGCAGACTGCGGCACTCGGCGTTGCTTATCACGCCAAACCGAAAGTGCAACAACAGGCGCAAACTATGGTAAACTTCGCAGACTTAACTGCGTTGTTGTGCATTTTGAGTGCCAACCAACAACAATATAATTTTCAACAACAAAAATAATGAGGAAATAAGATGCCTTCTTTTGATATTGTTTCAGAAATTACTATGCACGAAGTTAAAAATGCGGTGGATAATGCCAATCGTGATTTAAGCAATCGCTGGGATTTCCGCAATGTCAGTGCTTCGATTGAATTAAATGAAAAAAATGAAACCATCAAGGTTGCCACCGAATCCGATTTCCAAGTAGAACAATTAATTGATATTTTGCGTAATGCGATGCAAAAACGGAATATTGAGCCGAGTGCATTGGAAATTCCGGAAAATTATGAGCATAGCGGCAAAACCTACTCCAAAGAGATTAAAGTTAAACAGGGAATTGAAACCGATCTTGCGAAGAAAATCAGCAAAATGATCAAAGATTCCAAATTAAAAGTTCAAACCCAAATTCAAGGTGATAAAATTCGGGTTACCGGAAAATCCCGTGATGATTTACAAAGTGTAATTCAATTGGTCAAATCTGCTGAATTGGGGCAACCTTTCCAATTCAACAACTTCCGCGATTAACGCTGAATAAGGAGGAACACAATGCCGCAACGTGAAAAAACAAAACCGAGTATTTTTAAACAATGGCTGAAAAAATATGATGATTTCTGCCGTGAACTTGGCATTGATCAAGGTGCTTGCCGCAGTTGTGTTCCTATCTATAAACAAGATCCGGAAGCAGAAAAACCGGCAGAGAAAAAAGCCCGTTAATTAATCACTCACACTTAAATCATTACAGTTAATCGGTTATTACCGATTAACTTTTTTATTTCAAATTTTACATTAATGCACATTATGGACGATCTTCAACAACACATTGAACAATTAAGAATTGATCTTCGTTACCACGAATATCAATATCACGTTCTCGACAATCCGGTGATTCCGGATGCGGAATATGATCGAATGATGAACCAATTAAAACGTCTGGAAGCGGAACATCCGGAACTGATCACAGACGACTCACCGACCCAACGGGTCGGGGCAAAACCGGCGAACGGCTTTCAACAAATTCGCCACGAATTGCCGATGTTATCGCTTGATAACGCTTTCTCGGATGAAGAGTTCTTCGCCTTTATTCGCCGTATTGAAGATCGACTTGGTGTCTTGCCTGATCCGTTCACATTCTGCTGTGAACCAAAATTAGACGGCTTGGCAGTCAGCATTCTTTATGTCAACGGCAAATTAACACAAGCGGCAACACGTGGCGACGGTGTTACCGGTGAAGATATTACCGCCAACATCCGTACTATTCGCAATATTCCGCTACAATTACGCACGGCTACACCGCCGGCACGTTTAGAGGTGCGCGGTGAAGTCTTTATGCCGCACGACGGTTTTGAACGTTTAAACAATCACGCATTGGAACACGGCGAAAAAACCTTTGCCAATCCACGCAATGCCGCTGCCGGTTCCTTGCGTCAGCTCGATCCGCAAGTTACTTATCATCGTCCGTTAATGTTGAATGCTTACGGCATCGGCATTGCCGAAGGTGTGGAATTACCGAACACCCATTATGATCGTCTGCAATGGCTGAAAAGCATCGGCATTCCGGTGAATAAAGAGATCCGCCTTTGTAACGGCACGGCGGAAGTGTTGGGCTTTTATCGTTCCATCGCCGAAAAACGCAGCAGCCTCGGTTATGACATTGACGGCACAGTGTTAAAAGTGAACAGCATTCCATTGCAGGAACAGCTCGGTTTTATTTCCCGTGCACCACGTTGGGCGATTGCCTATAAATTCCCGGCACAGGAAGAATTAACCATTCTCAATGATGTTGAATTTCAGGTAGGACGCACCGGCGCAATCACACCGGTGGCGAAACTTGAACCGGTTTACGTTGCCGGCGTAACCGTCAGCAATGCGACATTGCACAATGGTGATGAAATTGCCCGTTTGGATATAGCTATCGGTGATACCGTGATTATCCGCCGTGCCGGTGATGTCATTCCACAAATTATCGGCGTGGTTCACGATCGCCGGCCGCCGGATGCCAAACCGATCATTTTCCCGACTCGCTGTCCGGTTTGTGATTCAGCAATCGTGCGTATTGACGGTGAAGCGGTCGCGCGTTGTACCGGCGGTTTAGTGTGTGAAGCGCAACGGAAAGAGGGCTTAAAACATTTCGTTTCACGCAAAGCAATGGATATTGACGGTGTCGGTGATAAATTAATCGAACAGCTGGTCGATCGTGAATATCTACATACGCCTGCCGATCTCTTCACCTTAAGCAAAGAAACCTTGATGGGGTTAGAGCGTATGGGGGCAAAATCAGCAGAAAAAGCGCTTGCCAGTATCGAAAAAGCGAAAAAAACCACCCTTGCCCGTTTCCTTTTTGCGTTGGGTATCCGTGAAGTTGGAGAAGCAACTGCACGCAATTTGGCTAACCATTTTCATACTTTGGAAAACATTAAAAACGCCACATTTGAACAGTTACAGCAGGTGCAAGATATCGGCGAAGTTGTCGCCAACCGCATTATTCTGTTCTGGCAAGAAGAGCATAACCGCAACGTTGTCGAAAAATTGATTGAACAGGGCGTAACTTGGGATGATGTTAGTGCCACAGAAATTGCCGACAATCCGCTTAAAGAAAAAACCGTCGTGCTGACCGGTACATTAACACAAATGACGCGCGATCAAGCGAAAGCATTGTTATTGCAGTTAGGCTGTAAAGTTGCCGGCAGTGTTTCCAGCAAAACCGATTTTGTTATTGCCGGTGATAACGCCGGTTCAAAATTGCAGAAAGCAGAAAGTTTGGGCGTAAAAGTCTTAACCGAACAGCAATTTTTAGACTTAATTTCTCAAGATTAACTTTCGCTACATCATCATAGCCCTCTGAAAGAGGGCTATGTTATCTGGGATTAAACGCGCCTTTTAGTTCATCACATTTTCAACCGGTACAGATTTGCTAAAAACCCAATAAACATCAGCAGATGATTGACATCAGATTAAAAAATGACACAATAACGTATCACTAAATGATACATCAACCAACGAACATAGGAAGATATCTGATGAATATGAGATTACAAATAAAACAATGGGGAAATAGTAAAGCCATTCGCCTACCAAAAGAGCTTACTCATTCTATGAACCTTGATATGGGTGATTTTTTAGAATTAGAACAAATTGATGATAATACACTTAGAGTAGTCGTTGTGCCTCATAAAAAAACAACAAAAAGATTAACATTAAACGAACGCATCGCAATGACTGCATCTAAAGAGTTACCTACCATCAAAGAATGGGATGATCTACAACCGACAGGAAGCGAAATTTAATGGCAAAATCTGCAATAAAAAGAGGCGACATCATCACAGTTTGCTTAAACCCAGTGGTTGGCAAAGAGTTGCAAGGTGAAAGACGCCCAGCATTAGTATTAAGCGATAAAACGTTTCATAATTTAGGCTTTATGATGATCGCACCTATTACGCAAGGAAATGCCGCACTTGCCAGAGATAACGGTTTTGCCATCACTCTAAGTGGAACCGGTTGTAAAACACAAGGAGTTATTGTTGCATACCAAGCCAGAATAATCGATTTTAGAGGCAGAAATGCCCAAAAAGTTGAATCTGTACCTAATTATGTTTTGTCTGAAGTACAAGATATTGTTGAAGCAATTTTAAGAGATTAATTTTTAACGACAAACAGTCAATACTGTCCGATGCCCGACCAAGAGATAATCGCTAAAAAATCATAGCCCTCTGTGAAAGGGGGCTATGTTAAGCTATTTCAAACCTCTAGAGAAAAGCTCATCCAATGTGGTTGCAGTGATTTTCTCCGGTTCATTTAAGCGTTTTTTCACGATCTGTTTAATAGTATCATCAATACGAATATTTAAATTAGCCATAAGTCCTCCTTTTGAATAAAGGTAAAACAAATGCAATTACCGTAACATAAATCAGCTGATATGCTATGGACATTAAAATGTCCTTTATTCAAAATCGTATTTCTATAATAAGAACAGACTATAAAATAGAAATTTCGAGTCTTTTGCCTAATGCTTGAAATGCTCTATTTAATGTGTCTATTTTTGTACTATGATTTAAATCAGTAATACGCTGCATTTCTTGCGGTTTTACGTGAATACGTCTCGCCAGTTCTACATTAGAGATATTTTGTTTAATCATTTCATTCAATAACATTACTTTAGTGGCAACACTTGGTGGCAATTCAATTAATACCTCCCCTTCTTTCGCCTCACTAGGTAATGGCACGCTTCGTTTGTCTTCAAAGTAGAAATCCATTGCAGTAACTAACGCATCTTTTGCCATAACTAAAGCATCATCATAGTTATCACCGCAGGTTATTGCCTCTGGAATATCTCTAAACGTTACCGAATATAATCCACTCTCTTCTCTCTCAAAAATCGCTGGGTATAACATATAAACCTCCTCAAAGATAGCCCTCTTAGATGAGGGCTATTATTTTAGACCTAATTGCTTTTTAACGGCTATTTCAGTTCCTCTCGCTATCTCTTTGCTTGGATGGCGAGGTAACACCGATTGCTTACCGTTCAAGTAGAGTTTAATATGATTACTGCCATCTTTAACTTCTACTCCTTGCGCTTTCAGCCATCTTAAAGACGGTTGAGAAATATTTAATACTTCCATTTCCTTTACTTCAGCTTGCTTTTCAGCCGGAAGATTGTTCATTAAATCTCTAAATCTCGCACTCATTTTCTTACGCCTTTAACAAGATAGAAAAATGTCAATTAATAGATCAAACAATTCTGTTTTAATATGATTCCTTCTTCATTTTTGCCAGAAAGTCTATGTTTTGAACTCATCACAATTTCAACATTAATAATCTGTCATCAATAGGAGAGGGTTGAAACCCATAATTTAAATAAAATCGCCTTGCATTATCGTTAAGTGCGTGTACCAACAAGGCTTTCACGCCGACTTGTTCTGCTACAATTTTTGCTCGTAATACCGCATCTTTAAGCAAAGCAGCACCTAATTTTTGCCCTTGATATTTCACGTCTATGGCGAGTCTGCCTAACACAATAACGGGAATCGGTTCGGGCATATTACGTTTTAATGCACCGGATACAAACTGATGCGTTACTGATCCTGCGGCTAAAGCATAAAAACCGACAACAACATTTTCGTTGCAAATCACAAATGTTCTACTTGCTTGATTTTGCTGATTTTTCAAGGCATTACGCTTAAGCCACAAATTTAGCACCTCTTCACCGCAATCGAACAAGCTCAAATGATGATGGGACTTCAATAATTCAGGTGCGGAATACATTTTTACTCCCACGGTGATTTAATATTCATTAACTTTTCTAGACCGGCATTTGTTGAATGAGGTTGCTCCAATATCTCAATAAAACGATTAAATTTTTCATCATTTAATTGGAATACTGTTCTATCTAAAATCACATTTTGAGCATAGATGCAGGCGGCATCCAGCATAAAATCGGACCGCGTTTTACCAAGCAAAGACGCAGCATAATCAATTAAATCACGCTGACCGGGTTCGGCTCGTAAGTTAATCGCTGCAGTACGCATAATTCTCTCCATTATCTACTAATACACAATCAATATACAAATTGTATTGTGTATTGATTGTATATGCAACATTATTGCGTAATAGATTTGATTAATCATAAAAAACCCCGAGAAAATTCTCGGGGTTATAGAGGTATGTTTATCGATAACGATTAGAAGTAGACACGGAAACCTACGCCAATTTTGTTATCTGTCGCTTTATTATCTGCTTGATCTTTTAATTTAGTTGTACCACCTTCTAAATAAGCAACTACAGATTTAGTAAACCAGTAATCAGTACCTAAGATAAAGGTATTACGTTTAACATATGTGTTACCATTAGCTTTGGTTGCTTTACCATTAATATATTCACCATAGATAGAAGCATTATCTAAGTAGTTATATTTAGCACCAACTTCAAGTTCACGTACTTTATTAACTTTCGCAATACCGACATCTTTCGCATTATAATTTTCTAGATTCTTATTAATAGAATTAGAATCATCAGAGGCTTTTCTTTGAGAGTAGTCAACTGCTAATGCAAATGGTCCAGATACTAATTCAGTACCTACAGTAAACGCATTTTCATTCACATCACCAGTAACATCTAAACCTTTAATTTTTACTTGAGAGAAGCCAGCTTCAAAGTTTAATTTGGTATCAGCTGCAAATTCCGGGGTAGTATAGAATGCAGATACACCAAAACCACGTCCTAAATTATCTTCGTTAGTATTTTTATTGCTATCATCAGCAAAAATGTAATCTAAACCGAAGCTAAAGCCGGCAAAATCAGCAGAACGGAATTTAGCCACTTTATTTGCTGAGTTTTTAGTTTGTTTTACTCCACCTAAATCATAGGTATAGTCAGAAACAGCAACATCATCCAAGTTAGTTAATTGTTTACCAAAGGTTAAAGTACCTACGCCCTCTTTTGCAAAGCCGGCATAAACACGTTTTGCTTCAATATCACTGAATGATTTTTTATCGTTAGCATCAAAACGAACTTCTAAGTTAGCTAATGCGCTATAGCCATCACCTAAATCTTGTGTTCCTTTGATGATTACACGTGAACCTACGTTTTTAAGATCAGCACGTTCATCTGTATTTTTACTCAAAAGCACACGGAAAGAACCACCAACATCAACTTTAGTTCCGTCTTGGTTATAAACCACGGCTGCGTTTGCGGAAGTGGCTGCCACTGCTGCTACTGCAAGTGCGACTAATGTTTTTTTCATAATTGACACCTCTGTGTTGATTGTTACTTTGCTTATCGCTCCGTAACAGTGTTTGCTTTGATAATCTATGATTATCGACCATTTAAATTCTGTATAGATACTACACCCAGTTTATTATCTGTCAAATTTTTTTCATTTTTAGGGAACTTTTTAAAAAAACATTTAAAATCAATAGCTTGAAAAAATCTCCAAAATTTTATTATAAAATAATAATAACTTCAAAAATAGTAAAATAAGAAATTATATTTTTTATCTATTTGAAAAATAAAGAATAAATTTATATTTTTATGGTTATTTATTGCTATTTATAAAAAGTTTCGATTTTTTAAAGATTTTTTCAATAATGTGATTTAAATCACAAGAAAAAAATTTTTTTGATTAAAAAATCAACTTGTTTTTTCTAAAAATTTGTTTTTATCTTGCTTTTTAGAAAAATCTATGCAAAAAAAAATCACATCTACTAAGTTGTAGGGAATGTATTTTTCATTATTAAATCTGGAAAAAACGATATAAAACGAACAATAATTAAACAATTAAATGTAAAATGTATCTTTTTTGTAGCGTAAATTAGTATAAATACTCTAACTAATTAGGAATATTTCCTTTTTTTCTCTTCAAAATACATTCCCTACAACTTAGCGAAAAGGGCATAAAAATTTGCTGATCCTTGATTCATCAAATAAATAACTAAAAAAATATGGGCATCTGTTTATTACTGTTACGGAGCGATAAGCAAAGTAACAATTAACACAGAGGTGTCAATTATGAAAAAAACATTAGTCGCATTGGCAGTTGCAGCAGTAGCAGCCACTTCCGCAAACGCAGCCGTAGTTTATAATCAAGATGGTACTAAAATTGATGTTGGCGGACAAGTTCGTTTACTTTTAACGAAAGATAAATACGAACGTGCAGATCTTAAATATGGTTCATCTCGTATTCACGCAAAAGTAAATCAGGATTTAGGTGATGGCTACAGTGCATTAGGTCATTTAGAAATTGGTCTTAAAGGCGATCAAGATAATGTTACAGTACGTCGTGTTTATGCTGGCTTTGCCAAAGAGGGCATTGGTCAATTAACATTCGGTCGCCAATTAACTAACCTTGATGATGTTGGTGTTTCTGATTATACCTATGATCTTGGTGGGGTAAATACCACAGTAACAGAAGCGAACAAAGATATTCGTTTCCGTAGTGCTGATTTTGCTGGTTTCCAATTTGGTTTAGATTATTACTTTGGTAATCCAAACACTGAAGATGCACGAGGAAATACCTACAATGATAACTCAGGTTTCGGTGTTTCAGCATTCTATACTGTAAACGTGGCTAATGATACTGCCTTAAATTTTGAAGCTGGATATACTCAAACCAAACGAGGTAATAATGATTCGAAGAATTATGTAGAACCGTATAAACAAAAAGCATTCACTGTTGGCGCTGCAGTGGTTTCCGGAAAATTTGCTCTTGGTGTGGATTATTCTCAAGCTAAAGCAACTAATGATGTAAATTCTTTAGATATTATTGCACCTCATTCAAGTGGTACAGTAAAGTCATTACCTGTGAACAAACTACAACAACTAGAAGTTGGTGCTAAATATGATTATTTAGATAACGCTTCCGTTTACGGTGAGTACATTTATCGTCAAGGAAAATTTGCTAATGTAGAAGAGAAAGTAAAAGTAAATGAATTTATCTTAGGTACAGATTATAAATTCGCTAAAAACGTTATTACTTACTTTGAAGCAGGTACAGCAAAAGCTAAATTTGATGATAAATCAGCAAGAGACCATAAATTACGTGTAGGATTACGTGTCTTATTCTAATTGTTAAACATACCTCTATACCCCGAGAGTTTTCTCGGGGTTTTTTATTATTGACTAATCAAATTTCCCACAAATTTCAATAAGCTTAAACTTGCCAGAATAGAAATAGATTTTAGGCAGAAAGTTATCATTTTTCGAGCATAGCAAGGAGAAGTCTTTTTACTGTTCAAAGATCTACAGTAATGAGAATTGACAAATACGCTATTTTCTTAGCTCTCATTCCCTTTTTTTCTCATTAGAAATAATCAGACAAAAAACAAAAACCCCGATCAACTGACCGGGGTTTTCACAACTAACAAATTAAATTAGAAATAAACACGGAAACCTACACCGATTTTGTTATCTCTATCTTTGTCGTTATCTTGGTTTTTATATTCAAATGTACCAGCTTCTAAGTAAGTTACAACTTGTTTAGTGAACCAGTAGTCAGTACCAAGAATAAAGCCGTTCATAGTTACTTTATCATCACCACTGTTTGGAGTTGCTTTTTGGTATTGGTATTCACCATAAACTTTAGCATTTTCTAAGTAGTTATATTTAGCACCCACTTCCAATGCTTCAACTTTGTGGAAGTTACTTTTAAGTGTACCAACACCAAAATCTAATTTATCTGTATTGTTAGTAGAGTGTTTTTCAGACCAGTCAACTGCTAACGCAAATGGACCAGTTGCTAATTCAGCACCAACAACATAAGCGCTTTCATTGTAATCATGATTATTATTAACTGGGTGTTGATCTCTAGCAAATTTTTTAACTTTAGTGTAACCACCGTTAACAGTTAAAGTAGTATCGTTGGCAATTTCAGCAGTATAGAATAATGCTGCACCCCAACCTTTATCATTTTGTTCTGTGGCAGAATCTTTTTTAGCATCACCGAAGAAATAGTCAGCACCGAAGCTTAAACCGTTCCATTCTACGCTGCGGAATTTAACTGATTTTGCATCGTGGTTGTGAGTTTGTTTAACATCACCTAAATCATAGGTATAGTCAGAAATACCAAGGTCATCTTGGTTACTTGCTTGTTTACCGAAAGTTAATGTACCAGCTTGATCATAAGCAAATCCGGCATAAACATCGTAAGCTTCGATATCATTAAAATCTTGTTTTTCATCACCAGCTGCATCTCTTGCAGAGAAACGTAATTGAGTTGCTGCTAATGCACTGAAGCCATTACCTAAATCTTGAGATGCTTTGATGTCAATGCGTGAACCTGGGTTTTTAAGGTCTGCACGTTCACCTGAATTTTTAGTTAAAAGTACACGGAATTGTCCGCCAACTTCAACTTTAGTACCGTCTTGATTATAAACTACAGCTGCGTTTGCTGAAGTTGCTGCCACTGCTGCTACGGCAAGTGCGACTAATGTTTTTTTCATAATGAATACCTCTATAAAAATTTTTTAAGTTACATTGAACTTTTTAGTGAAACATAAGTCTAAAAGACCTCATTTCGAGTTGAAATGCTACGCCAACTTGTGAAGGGGATCAATCTTTATTTCCATTTTAGTTTAAAAAACAGTCAATTTATTGCCTTTTCTGCATAAAAAAACACCATTTATACTCCAAATGATGTTTTTTTAGCCAATAAAAGATTCAAATTTTTGTCTAAATTTTGTGTTTTCTACCTCAAATTATTTAGTATCCAACACGGTTTGATTCACTAATCTACGCGGATGCAGCACCGAATTTATCACTTCCGCCACACCAAGAAAACGGCTATTTTCATCATAAATTCGATATAACGCCGCTGCCGGAGGTTGTTCTAATTTAATCCGTTGCCCGAAGATCAATTTTTGTGCCTGTTCAAGCGACAACATTAATTGCGGCAGATCAGCAATCGCCGTATCCATCGGCAATAACAACGCATCCAGTGCGGCAAAATCCTGCTGTTGTGCCAGTTGCGCCAACTGTTCCATTGTCACCGTTGCGGAATAAGGGTAATTCGCCACTTTGGTGCGGCGCAACATAGTAACGTGCGCCCCGCAACCCAGATATTCCCCTAAATCATCAATCAAGGTGCGGATATAAGTGCCTTTCGAGCAATGCACCGACAAGGTGAGATAAGGTGCTTGATATTCGATAAATTCAAGCGAGAAAATGGTGATCAGGCGTGCTTCCCGCTCAACGGTAATGCCGGCACGCGCATATTCATAAAGCGGTTTGCCTTGATGTTTTAACGCAGAAAACATTGTCGGCACTTGCTGCAAATCACCGGTGAAATGTGGCAATGCCGCTTTGATTTGCGCCAAGTCGACATTCACGGATTTAACTGCAATCACTTCCCCTTCCGCATCGGAAGTGTCGGTGCGTTCACCCAGTTTCGCCGTGACCAGATAGCATTTATCCGCATCCAATAAGTGCTGTGAAAATTTGGTCGCTTCACCAAAACAAATCGGCAACATTCCTGTTGCCAATGGATCAAGTGCGCCGGTATGACCGGCTTTATTCGCTTGAAAATAACGTTTGACCTGTTGCATCACACCGTTGGAACTGCCACCTTGCGGTTTATCCAATAAAATAATGCCGTGTAAATCTCGTCCTTTTTTCTTTGCCACCGTTACTCCTGATCGTCGTGATGTTTTGCTTTATCTTGGTTGATCACTTTTGTGACTAAATTGGACATTCTCATCCCTTCAACCAATGAATTGTCGTAAACAAAACGCAATTCCGGCACAATGCGTAAACGCATCGCTTTGCCCAATAGAGAACGGATATAAGGTGAAGCTTTGTGCAATCCCAACATTCCCTGTTCAATTTGTTGTTCATCTTCATCAAAAAGAAAAGTCACAAAGATTTTGGCATAGGCTAAATCTCTTGACACTTCCACATCGGAAACCGTTACCATCCCGATTCGTGGATCTTTAACCTCACGTTGCAAAATTACTGCAATCTCTTTTTTGATTTCCTGTGCAACACGTTGTGCACGGCTGAATTCTCTTGCCATAGTTGCATCCTTAATAAAAAGGTGGCAATGATTACCACCTTAAACATTTGTTTCCGCAGCAAATAGCGGATTTTGCTCTTCAACGCTAATTCAACGCCAATGCCGGCTGTTACGCCGACATTCAATTTAAGTTAAATAGGCTTGTGATTATTCGATTGAACGTTTTACTTCAACGGTTTCAAACACTTCGATTTGGTCGCCGACACGAACATCATTATAGTTCTTCACACCGATACCGCATTCCATACCGTTACGTACTTCGGTTACGTCATCTTTGAAACGGCGCAATGATTCAAGTTCACCCTCATAAATCACCACATTATCACGCAATACGCGGATTGGATTATGACGTTTAACCACCCCTTCAATCACCATACAACCGGCAATCGCACCGAATTTCGGTGAACGGAACACATCACGCACTTCGGCAAGACCGATAATTTCCTGTTTAAATTCAGGTTGAAGCATACCGCTTAACGCCGCTTTGATTTCGTTGATCAAGTCATAAATAACGGAGTAATAACGAAGATCGAGATTTTCCGCTTCGACCACTTTACGCGCAGAAGCATCGGCACGCACGTTGAAACCAACAATAATCGCATTGGAAGCAGCTGCCAAAGTGGCATCGGTTTCGGTAATTCCACCGACACCTGAACCAACAATTTTTACTTTTACTTCATCAGTTGAAAGCTCTAACAATGCTTGACAGATAGCCTCTACCGAACCTTGAACGTCCGCTTTAACGATAATATTCAATTCTGAAACATCGCCCTCAGTCATACTGCTGAACATATTTTCAAGTTTCGCTTTTTGTTGACGAGCCAATTTCACTTCACGGAATTTACCTTGACGATATAATGCGACTTCACGAGCTTTTTTCTCATCACGAACAACCGTCATTTCATCCCCAGCTGAAGGCACGCCGGAAAGCCCTAAAATCTCTACCGGAATAGATGGACCGGCACTTTTTACTTCTTTACCGATTTCATTACGCATTGCACGCACACGACCGTACTCTAATCCGCACAGTACAGTATCGCCACGGTTTAATGTGCCAGATTGCACCAATACTGTTGCCACTGGACCTCGACCTTTATCAAGGTAAGACTCAATAACAACTCCTGTTGCCATACCATCTTTGACCGCTTTCAACTCAAGCACTTCAGCTTGTAACAAAATAGCATCTAATAGCTCATCAATTCCAATGCCTTTCTTTGCCGAAACATTAACAAATTGAGTATCGCCACCCCAATCTTCTGAAATAACACCATATTGTGAAAGTTCAGTTTTCACTCGATCTGGATCAGCTTCAGGCTTATCAATTTTGTTTACTGCCACTACTAATGGCACATTTGCCGCTTTAGCGTGTTGAATTGCTTCAATAGTTTGTGGCATTACACCATCATCCGCTGCTACAACTAACACAACAATATCAGTAGCTTGCGCACCACGAGCTCGCATAGAAGTAAATGCAGCGTGTCCTGGAGTATCTAAGAAGGTAATATCTCCGTTTGGTGTATGCACGTGATAAGCACCGATATGTTGGGTAATTCCTCCTGCCTCGCCTGCAGCCACTTTCGCTTTACGAATATAGTCAAGCAATGAAGTTTTACCGTGGTCAACGTGTCCCATTATGGTTACTACTGGCGCACGTGGTTCTACTTCCGCATTCATATCACGATCACTTAATATCGCTTCTTCCAATTCGTTTTCACGGCGTAACACCACTTTATGTCCCATTTCTTCAGCAACTAATTGTGCTGTTTCTTGGTCGATAACTTGGTTAATGGTTGCCATTGCCCCCATTTTCATCATCGTTTTGATTACTTCGGTCGCCTTCACTGCCATTTTATTCGCTAATTCACCGACAGTAATGGTTTCACCAATCACGACATCACGAGTAACAGGTTGTGCCGGTTTAGTAAAACCTTGTTGCAATGCACTCTTACGATTAGATTTCTTACCTTTCGCATTTTGTTGCTGATTATTACGACGGTTCGCTTCACGTTCGTTTTTAGAAGACTCCTCGTCACGATTGTTTTTCTTCGCTTTCGCTACTTTCTTACCACGACCACGATTTTCATTGCGGCGCTCTTCTTCATTTTCAGCCTCACGAGCATAAGAAGAGGTTAAGTGATAATCGGAATAGTCATCCACATCATCATCGCTAAAATTGTCATCTTCAAAATCAGCATAGCGTTTGGCATCTTCTGCCGCTTTGCGAGCTTGCTCTTCCGCTTTTTGGCGTGCGGCTTCTTCTGCTCTACGACGAAATTCCTCTTCTTCCGCTTTGCGTTTCTGTTTATTTTCGTCTTTTACAGCGGTTTTCTTGGTTGTCTCAGCTTTTGTAGCATCTGCCACTTTCACCTGTTCAGCTTCTTTTTTCGCCTGCTCTTGCGCCTCTTTTTGCGCTTTGGCTTCCGCTTCTTTTTTCACTTTGGCTTCTGCCTCTTTTTGCGCTTTGGCTTCCGCCTCTTTTTTCGCTTTGGCTTCTGCCTCTTTTTGTGCTTTAGCTTCCGCCTCTTTTTGTGCTTTGGCTTCCGCTTCTTTTTTCGCTTTAGCTTCCGCTTCTTCTTTAGCGTGAGTATCGATCACACGTGTTTTACGTGTCTCAATTTTTACTTCTTTGCTTTTGCCACTACCATTTTGTTGCACTGTTAAGGTGCTGTGTGTTGAACGTTTTAATTTCAACTTGGTTGGCTTTTTCTCTGTTAATTGGGTATCAGTTTTTTTATCACTCATCTGTACGCCACCTTATTATTCTTCATTTCCGAACCAGCAAATATTACGTGCTGCCATAATCAATTGAGCCGCCTGTTCTGCCGATAATCCTTCGATATCCGCTAAATCATCAACTCCCTGTTCGGCAAGTTCTTCCAATGTGGTAATTTTCTTTTCAGCCAACTTCACAGCCAAATGACGGTTCATTCCATCCAATTTCAGTAAAGCCTCTTCCACATCAATATTTGCCAATGCTTCTTCTTCTGCCAATGCAATTTTTGTCAATGCTTCTTTCGCTCTATTGCGTAACTCTTCGGCAAGATCTTCATCAAAACCGTCAATTTCTAGCAACTCATCAATCGGTACATACGCAATCTCTTCCAAATTTCTGAAACCTTCTTCAGTCAGAAGATTGGCAAAATCTTCATCAATATCAAGCGCTTCCATAAATAAGTTCATTGTTTTTTGATTCTCAGCCTGATGTTGGTTTTCTAAATCATCACTGCTCATTACATTTAATTTCCAACCAGTAAGACGAGAAGCTAAATTCACATTCTGCCCATTACGCCCAATAGCTTGTGCCAAATTAGCGGCTTCAACTGCAATATCCATTGATTTTTTGTCTTCATCCACCACAATGGAAACTACATCTGCCGGAGCCATCGCATTAATCACAAATTGTGCCGGATTGTCATCCCAAAGCACGATATCCACACGTTCGCCATCCAGTTCATTGGTAATAGCTTGAACGCGCGCACCACGCATACCAACACAAGCACCAACTGGATCAATTCGCTTATCGTGGCTCTTCACTGCAATTTTGGCTCGCACACCAGCATCACGCGTTGCCGCTTTAATTTCAATCACGCCCTCACCAATTTCTGGTACTTCAATTTTGAATAACTCAATCAACATTTCCGGTTTAGAACGGGTTACGAAAAGTTGAGGCCCTTTCGTATCAGCATTGACTTTATATAACACACCACGCACACGATCTCCTGCACGGAAATTTTCACGTGGTAACAAATCTTCACGCAGAATAATTGCTTCAGCTTGGTTTCCTAGATCAAGGATAACATTTTCACGATTTACTTTTTTTACAATACCAGTGATGATTTCACCTTCACGTTCTTTGAATTGTTCAACCACTTTATTACGTTCAGCATCGCGAATTTTAGCACTGATAACCTGACGCACAGTTTGCATTGTAATACGATCAAAAGGAATAGATTCAATTTCATCTTCAATATATTCACCTAATTGAATTTCCGGTTCTTCTATTTGTGCCGCTTCTAACGTAATTTCTTTGGTTGGGTGGGTCACATGTTCTACCACTAACCAACGACGAAAAGTAACAAAATCACCGTTTTTTTGATCAATTGAAACACGTACATCAATATCTTGTTCATATTTTTTCTTGGTTGAAATAGCGAGGGCACTTTCCAACGCTTCAAAAATTTTCTCTCGAGGTAATAACTTTTCGTTTGATACGGCTTCAGCCGCTAATAAAATTTCTTTACTCATCTTTGTCTCTCTATCATCTCTTAAATTCTAATTTAGAAGGAAATTTTCGGCACAATATTAGCTTTTTGAATGTTACTAAAAGCAAATACCTGTTCCTGTCCCTCTACGTTTAAAGTAATCATATCGCCATCAACTTTAACTAAATCACCTTGCCATTTTCGGCGACCTGACATTGCGATACGTAAATGAATTACAACCTCTTCACCAACAAAACGTTGATAATGCGCTAAAGTAAATAAAGGGCGATCCAAGCCTGGTGATGACACTTCAAGGTTATATTTATCGCTAATCGGATCTTCAACATCCAAAATTGCGCCGACTTCACGACTCACATCACTACAATCATCAATAGTTACGCCATTTTCTTTATCTATATATAAACGGACTGTTGAATAACGGCCGGCACGGGTACATTCGATCCCGAGCAGTTCAAACCCCATATCCTCAACAGTAGGTTGTAATAAATCTTGTAATTTTTGCTCTAGCGTTGCCAAAGATAATCTCCTTGTTAATTGTCAAAATTAAGGTACAAAAAAAGGGCTTACAGCCCCGTTTCTTCGTGTTAACCAAACTGAACAAATAAATTTATCTACTTAAATTTATTCCACAAAAAAACCCCTAACGGGGCTTATCACTCTTAAAACTAAACCAATTTTAAACTGTTAAAATTGGTTGCGGGGGCCGGATTTGAACCAACGACCTTCGGGTTATGAGCCCGACGAGCTACCAAGCTGCTCCACCCCGCGTCCGAAATACGTGGCGTATTATACATATATTTTTTGCTTGGGCAAGAGTTTTGTTGAAGTTTTTGCTGTGGCTACGCCTTGCATTGATACTTTGGTTTCGCCCAAAGGGCGACCCCATTTTACTGCGGCTGCGCCTTGCACTTCGTGCCGTTGCTAAAGCAACGTTCAACCCGTAGGGTTTGTAGTGATCCACTAAATCAGCAGTCCCTAATAGGTTTTTTCGCTAAAATTGGCGGTAATCCTTGATTATAGCTATGCGGTCTCACCCTGTTATAGTAAAACACATACTGTTTAATATCTTCCTTGGCTTCATCTAATGAAGAATAACCG
>NZ_KB903676.1 GCF_000379785.1 Gallibacterium anatis DSM 16844 = F 149
AGGTTTATTCAACCGTTTCTCAAGCGAATCAACCCCCGCACTTACTACTTTTTGAGTTGAAGAAGAAAAGTTATTTTTGATAAATTTGCCTAATTTATATCCAAAGGTTTCTGACATAAATCCTCCTTTATTTGATAATACTACTTTAAAAATCAACTGCAATGAATTTCTATAACGTGAAGTTGAAGACAAAATTTTGTAAATCCATAGCAAAAACAAAGAAAAACAGAAATTAGCAATAACCAGTAGAGTTTTCGCTGTTTTTTTAGTAATTCATTGATTTTGTGCTTATCATTTTCCCAATCACTTTGTAAGGCATCGGGTATTTTACCTTTGACTTCAAATTGCTCTACATCATCAGCTATATTATCTAACATTTGTTTTTGATAACTTAACCCCAAATAACACATTGCACAATAAAAGCACAATGCAATATATACTAGCCAGTTATCGCCAGATTTTAAGGCGGTTGGTATAGCTGTTAAAAATGGTAAACCTAAGAACTGGGGCAATATTTTGCTAATACTATCGTTTACTTTTGTTATAAATTTCTCGCTATTTTCTGTGAGTTTTTTCACAAACTTCTCATAGCTGAAATTCTCCATATAGAGCGCAAATTGCTTTTGTACCGCTTTATCAATTTGCACAATTTGGTGTAGAACATCAATAATTGTCGCGCCTGGTTGCAATATATCAGAAAAAACAAATGCTAAAATGGACTTTTTTGCGTCAATATGAGAACTTGTTTTTTCATCATTTAGCCAAGCACTAAATCCTTGTAGAATTTGAATTTCTTTGTCAGTTAATGCTTTTAAAGATTGACTAAATGTCTCTACTTGTTGGTTTATTGCAATAGAAAGCTCAAAGTTCTTTTTACTAAAAAATACTAATTTTTTATTTACATTATCCACATAGGCTGCCATTGAGTTTAACTGTTGAACAAATTGTTTTACCTGTTCATAGTAATGGTAATAATCAGGTTTTTCAGCATCGCCTGAATATATTTTGTCTGCTTTGATAAAATACTCAGATTGGCTGATAGGCGAATGCAGCTGCCCCATATCGCCTTTAATCAACGCTTCAAAATTATCAAATAATCGACCCAATTTAAATTGAGGTTGCCTCAATTTCAGCTCAACAGTTTTACCAACAGCAACTGTTTCTGATAAGATTTCAATGGCGGTTTCTTCTTCGTATTCTTCTGATGCCAATCTCTTTAATAATGTATAATCCTCTCCTGAATTTGAGCAAAATACTGCTTTATCCGAGTTCTCAATAAACTCAGATTGACGGTAAATTTTAACTAAATCAGAAAAGGTTATTGTCATTATTGAAATGCACCAAGCAAGCTATCTGTTGGATTATTGATAATGATTTTATCATCAATAAGAGCAATTTCGCTATTTAAAACTGCTGTGCGATCAAAACTTAATCGCCAATGCTTTGTTTTACCAGTAAACGTTGAGAGTTTATTAATGGAACGTTTATCAGGAATAAAGCCATCTGCAATGCCATTTTCATCATCTGCCAGTTTATCTTTTAATTCTTGAGGATTTTCAGACCACACGCGATTAGCAAAGGTTTCAGCAGAAAAAGGCTCTTCATTTTCGTTTATTTCGTATAAGTATGCCTGAGAACGCTCAAAGAAAACTGTTTTTTGCTCAACATTTAATCCTTTTTCATTGGCAAATTCTTCTAATTGTTCGACCAGTTTTTTCGTTTCTTGTTGAGCAATAAGTACATCATTACAGCCTAAGAAAGACTTAAAGTATTGTGCAATATCGCCTTGTCCTTTTAGAAAGCTAATATAACGTTGTTCACCAGCTTGCCACGCAGTTAAGTTAATGCGACCTGCATATTTTAAATGTTCAAGGGCAAGCACCTCCTCTTCCTCTAGCTGCCAATTCGTTGTAGAGAAAGCGGTTTTTTCAGATAACATCGCAATTAAGAGATATTCGTTATGCTTTTCCTCAAAATGAATAATAAATACTTTTCCGCCTGTGGCTAAAGGTTGCTCTTGAATACGAGTAGATAAGGTATTCATCATCCTTTCTGTTGCGTTATAAAAATCTTGATTTTCTAAATATTCACGCACAATTCTTGGCATTGGGTAGCTATCTTCATCAACATCAAATTTACCAAATCCTTTTCCTGTCTTTCCTGAATAGGCTTCAATTAATTTACTTAAAAAGTTTAGGTGTACTCCGGTAGGTATAATTTCAGTGGGACTAGAAACAATACTTGGGTTACCTTTTACTTCTTTATTTAAAATATGGTAAATAATATGTTTAATCACCTTCTTTTCCCTCTATAAATTACTGATATTCAGTAGTTTTTCACTGCATTAAAGACATTTAACCCTATCGATAATCTACATACTAAATTACAGTATGTAAAGCCTATTGATTAAAAAGTGTGACAAAGATCAGGTGTGAGAAGACGCTTGATGAAACTCTTTAAATGCTTTTGCTATCGCTAACATTGCCATATGTTTTGATTGTTCGAGGGTATAACCTTTTTTATTTTTTTGATGAGAAGCTATTGCCTTTTCTATCTTAGCATTAGTCCATTTTTCATAATCTTTATCTTTCATTGGTTATCTCCATAATCTGCATTGGATATCATCCCAGCGTAGTTGCTCTATGCTACATTATAAACTTTGATATATTAAGTCTATTTGATTAGAAATAAGCGTGCTTTTATAATTTGGCAGATTCTTCATTTATTGTGGGCGTTGAACAGATGAAATTACAAATTTCTCCAAATATGATTCGTTGGATTGCCGATTTGCAGCATATTGAGCCGCAAGCGTTGGCACTCGAATTTGCGCCTAAAAAAGAACAGGCTTTCTTGAATGGTATTGTGACCAAAACGGTTGCTACTGAATTGGCGAAAAAAGCGAATATTCCTTTCGGTTATCTCTTCTTACAAACGCCGCCGGTTAAGCAACGTGTGGATATTCCTGATTTGCGTCAAGTGGTGGGGGCAGAGCCGTTAAGCAGAGATTTCTTTGAAGTGTTACAGGATATTGAATTTAAACAGGAATGGTTTAAAGATTATTTGCTTGATCAAGGCAATGAGGCGTTGCCGTTTGTAGCTCAATTTCCTTTTCATCACAACTTAAATCCGAATGATGTTGTGCAAGCGATTTTAAACACATTAGGGATTAAGGATTTTATGGCTGAAATTCAATACTTAAGTCGAAGTGATTATTTCCGGTTTCTTGTGGCGAAGTTTGAACAGGTGGGCATTTTAGTTTTTAGAAATGGTGTGGTGAACCACAATAATAAGAGAAAGTTGAATATTAATGAGTTTCGTTGCTTTGCCTTGGTGGATAGTATTGCGCCGGTGGTGTTTATTAATGGAGCAGATTATCCGGCAGCTCAACTGTTTACGTTGATCCACGAAGTTGCGCATATTTGGATTGGTAAATCTGGGGTTTCTTCTTGGAATCAGGAACAGGCTGTCGAGTCTTTTTGTAATAAGGTTGCGGCTGAATTTTTGATGCCTACGATGGTGTTTTGCCGGCATTGGCAGCCGGAAAATATTGAGCAAAGTATAGATGCGTTGGCGGCACTGTTTAAGGTGAGTCGGTTTGCGGTTGTGATAAAAGCGGTAACATTAAAATTATTGGATCAAGAGGCGATTGCTAAGGAACGTGAAAAGTTGAAACTTTCCGCTAAATCTGAGGCGGCAGGTGGAAATTTTTATAATACGGTAAAAATACGGCAAAGTGCCAGATTTTACGATACAGTGCTTAATTTGGCAATGAGTCGCCGTCTTCCTTTTAGAACGGCTGGAAAGTTGTTGAATATTCACGCCGATACGTTGATTCCTCTTTATCGGGCGACAAGGAAAAGTTAAATGGCGCGTTATTTAATTGTATGTTTTAACATTCAGGTGGACGCCTTTAATCTCCATAAATTCAGAGGGGTTGAATTCTTGGATGATCGGTTTAGCGCCATATTTACCGTGTAAATAATATTCTTCAACATTTTCATAATTTGTATTAGGTTTGAAATCAGTTAACGGATATAAAATGGTTGCTCTATCATTCCTTTTTTCACAAAACCAAATCTGATCTCTGCGTAATAAATTGTTTCTTAATACAGAGGTTTCGTGTGTTGTAAAAATTAATTGTGCGTTCTTAGTATTTATCGGGGAATTGAAAAGTTTAACTAAAAAACGAACCAAGTCAGGGTGTAGACTTTTATTTAATTCATCAACAATCAATGTATCACCATTATGTAACACGGCTAATATTAACCCTGTAAATTCAAATAGTTTTTGTGTGCCGTCAGACTCGTCTTGCAAATTAATTTTTTGTGCTTGTCTTTCGTCATCGTAATAAACAAAAAAAGTTTCGTGTTCAGAAATAATATGTTCTTCTATATTATTAATTATTTCATCCGGTAAGTTAGTAGGTAAATCTTCTAGGTTTATATTAGGTTTTTCAAAAATGATGTCATCGACAACAATGCCGGCAGCTTTTAATAATTCAATGACGATGGCTTTATTTTTTTCAGATTTTTTGCATAGGTGTTTAGATATTTCATTGCTGATTCTGTCTGTACGAATTACCGGCATTCGACTCGTTAAAGCACGGTAAATCGGTTGAAGTTGCTCACTGTTTAGGTGTACGGCAGTGGATAAAAATAATTGGTCTGTTCGGGTTTGTTTTTTCCAACTTGTTTTTTCACCTTTAAAATAATCAGACATTTTCCATTCGTAATCAGCGATCTCTTCTTTGTATTCGCGAGAAAACCAGTTTTGCTCCCTCCCTTTTGGGTAAACGCTTAACCATTCTTCATATACTTTATGTTCATCTACGACAAATCCATAATCAACACGCGTTTTTTGTAATTCGCCTTGATCATTGATTAAATCAACTACAAAAGAAATATCGTAAACTGTAGGCTGTTTACGATAGTGGCTATCAAAAAGGAATGTTTCTGTAAGAATAGGTTTGTTAGGTTTTTTATTGAATGAATTTGCAATAATCCCGATCATAACGTCCAATGCTTTAATAACATTAGATTTTCCTGAAGCATTCGCACCATAGATAACAGCAGTTTTTAACAACATAGGTGTAGCAGGAGCTTGACTAACGAAGTAGTTGTCGCTCATTTCTTCATCATCATTACGAACTAAAGAGAGTGTTTGTTCTTCTTTGATAGAACGATAATTTTCAACAGAGAATTGAATTAGCATAATATTTAAACACTAATAGATATCTATTGTAGATTATAAAATGAAAGTTAACTTTGAGGGGATAAATATCAAAAAAAGGCAAGAAAATCACGTTTCTTGCCTTTTTTATGATAAAAGTTAATTGAATTTTATAGGATTTTTTTCATCTTCTTCCATTTCTGTTTGAATTTCTTGAAAGAATTGTTTCAATGTGACACAATTTTGAGAATATTGCTCAAAGAGCAATTCTGCATTTTTAGGGCCTAAATTTTTCTTTTTTTCTTCATATTTTGCTTCATAATATTTTTTATATTTATTAATAGATTCTTGCACATTAAGATTAAAATCATCTTCAATGAGCAGTTTATTATCAGCTATTTCTTTAAAAGCCAATCCAGCCTCTCTATTCTTTCGAGAGAAATCGTATAAAGATTGATAAAAATATCCTTTATTTAGTGATAAATAATCAATTTTCCCCATTGTCTTGAGCATATCGACACAGCTAGATGGTAAAGTACTTTTATTATCCTCACAAGCTGTTAATATAGGTAAAATAACCAATCCTGAAATAATTAATTTTTTCATTTTGCATTTCCTTTATATTGGTAGATAACGTTATTTTTGTCATCTAGAACTTTAAATCCTACAATTTCTGCAATTAGATCAGACAACGAGGTTGCAGAGATAAATTTAAAGTCTAATTCCAAAGTAACTCGTCTGTCTCTTATCCCATCGCCTAGACTTCGTCTACTTTGTAAGAATTTTTTAGCTTCATCTTCATTCATTGGAATGCCGTTAACAATATCTTTATTGCTGAAAGAAAAGATAATTTCTTTAGGAAAAGCATATATACTTTCTGATGCTTCAATACGTGAAGCACTAATATTTTTCAATGGTTGGAAGTCAAACGCTTTTTTATCAAAATCGTATTCACCAAAACGAGAGTGTATTACAGAACTAAATACCTGAGGTTCTTTTTGTTGTTTTAATTTAGCAAAAAGATCTTCTTCTGCTTTGGCAATTAATCTTGGTCTTTCAAATTCATCATTTTGATATAATTGATACTCTTTTGGAGAGAATATCGCAAGGTAATCTGCTGCTACTGAAGTGGTAAATCGTTCAAAGTGATTTAATCTCAATGATTCTAACAGCACATTGGGATAATTATAGACTTCAGAATGAGCATAAAGAGATGTAGATAAAAATATTAATGGAAGGAAAAAGAAGCTGTAGATTTTTTTTAGGACTAAATCAATAATACTTGCTGTGCTGTGCTGTGCTGTGCTGTGCTGTGCTGTGCTGTGCTGTGCTGTGCTGTGCTGTGCTGTGCTGTGCTGTGCTGTGCTGTGCTTATCATTATGACCTCTTTTAAAAGCTAAATTATCTAAAAAGCTTATCCATTTTCTTGTTATATGTAAAGCCTATTTTGTGTTTTTTATAAAAATGAGATCAGCTTCATTATTTAATTGGATCAGGGAACTTTAAATAGATAAAAAAGAAGCTTACTGATTCTTCAATCAGCAAGCTATAAACAGGAGATCATCATATAACCTAGTCAGTAAGTTTTATAATTCGCTCTGCCAAATCATTAAATTCTGCTTCAAAATTTTTCTTGCTTTCATCCATTGTATTCAAAGAATGCCCAAATTGTCCTGAGTTCGCTATTTGCTCTTTAGTCAGAGAAAATACAGGAATTCTTAACTCTTGGCTAATTGCAATTAATGAATTAAAATCAGCAATATGTGCTAAGTCATAAGGCTCAAGGGTAGGAGATGTTTTTAGGATCTCTTCTATCTTGTTTTTATCAATAATGCAGTTTAGGTTATTTAATGTAGGCACGAAACGAGAATTAACTTCTTCTTTTATGCGTTCAATCCACTTATCGAAAGACTTCGCTGGACTTCCTTTTCTCGGTCTGTATCGTTGTTGGATCGTTCCTAAGAACTTAGGTGCATTTTTGATCGCATAATTAGCCGTATCAAAACCATTGCTTCTCTTAAAGTGATTAATTTCTTCGTGCCATTTTGAGATATTTTTAGTAAGTGAGCCAATTGCTTGCCAACAAAAAAAGTCAGGCGCGGTTGGAACAATAAAATAATCGCTAGACATTAGAATGACTTCATTCAATCCTCCAATATTAGGGCTTAGATCATATAATATATAATCAATATTATTTTTAGCTGCTAATTTATGGAGTAGTTTTGGTAAATTTCCAGGTATATTTCTTGTTGCAGGTACACCTACGGCGATTTTTAGAGATACGCTAATTTGAGAATCTAATTCAGAAACGTTGAGGTGACCAGCCAATAAAAATAAGTTTGGATTTAAAGTGTCTGTGATATTGCCAATAGAACCATCTAAAAATAGATCCGGATTATTTCCATTAATTAAACTTTCAACAATTGTTTCCATTGTGAGGTTATGACGGTTATTATAAAAGTTTTCTAATTCAGAGTCTTCTTTGCATTTACCATATCCTAAAACCAGTCCGGTCAAATTACATTGAGAATCTAAATCAACCATCAATACTTTATACCCTTTATTCGCCAAAGCCCAACCTACATTAAACGTTGTAGTTGTTTTACTAACACCGCCTTTATGATTAAAAAAACAGATTGCTTTGGTCATATTTTCTCCTGAACTAACTATAGGTCAATATTTTAAGATAGTATCCGTTGTATTGTCCGTTGTCTGAGTCAGTATGTAAAGTCTTTTATAAAATGAAAGTTAACTTTGAGGGGATAAATATCAAAAAAAGGCAAGAAAATCACGTTTCTTGCCTTTTGGGGGTACAGGAAGATTGATTAAATGCTATTTGCACTTCTCAAATGATTTTGCCCAAACCAAAACCGGTGTTTTGTGATGTGCGGTATGTGCACCAAATAAGCTGCCTTTCACAATCTGACAGCCAGTGGGCGTTTTGTCTCCAGGTCCAGCGTTAACATTGACGACTTGCATTCTTTTAACGTTTCTTGCTGGATTGTATAAGTCATCATTCGGGGCAGGAACAACATCAATTCCTTGTTTTAAATAAAGATATGGGTAATTTTTCTCAATTTTGATGATACCTTGTAGAGCCACATCATCTTTATCATACACATAAGTCTTAGCTTGGGCAGTATAACTCAATCCAAGTAAGCTGATACCTAACATTGTGAATAATACTTTTTTCATTTTGTCGTCCTCTAGTAGTAAATGTTAATTTCCTGAAGCTGGGATTTCTTTACCTTCTTTCCATCCCTCAACTTTCCGAATAGTTTGAACAAAAACATCCAATTGTTCTTTAGATAATTGACTCATTTTGGTATTTTTGTCAAGCCCTGTCGCATTGGTAATATGGCGAATATATTGCTCTGTCGGGTTTTCGTGCGGAGGCGCATATTTTTTCATTGTTTCTTCAATACTCAGATTGTAATAATCGTTCTTGTCATTATTACGTTGCAGCAAAGCATAAACCGCTTTCGTGCCGGTTGATTCATCCGGGAAAACGGCAAAGCCACCTGGGCCACATCCGATTGCTCCCATACTGCGTGAGAAGTTACCGCATTGAATATTACCAGGATTGTTATTACGCCAAGCTAAAGAACCACCTTCTCGGCGAGTTAGTGTGCCGTCTGCATTTTTATAGACAGTGGCTCGCCCATCTGCAAACGCACCATCAGATAACTTTGACAACGCGCCAGTACCGCCAGAATTTTTACCGCTTCCACCGGTATTGATGCCGTTATAAACACCTGTTCCGCCGGAACCATCAGGAATATCAAGATAAATAGGCTCATCAGGGCTGATGTAGAAATCCCCTTCGTTACTGTTATTAAGATCATCTTGTTTACCTTCAAAGTTATGCTGTTTATCGCCGGCATTACTGTTGAGCGTATTTTGTTGATCACGAACTCGTTTATTAATGACCATTAAAGCCGTATTGTTAGTGAGAGAACGCTGTAATTCCATTTCCATCCTGACTTGTTCAATCTCACGATCAAGCATTACTAATGCTTTTTCAAGTTCGGTTTGAGCCTTATCGTTGACGGACACGTTCGGTTCACGCATTCCTGCCAAAATCGCTCGTCTGGCTAATAAGGCTTTATTCAATACTTTAGAGAGAGCAACTTCACTGGCAAGCCGGTGAGCAAGTACTTTTGCTTCCGGATCTTCTTTCAATGCTTCGATTAATCCTCGAGTTACGGGAATCATTGGTGAACTAACAGCCTGTAATTGTTCAGCGGTTGGTTCTGGCGTATTAAGTACGTCTTGTAAATCTTTTAACACTTTGATGTGTTCTTCTTCAATTACCGGAGATAATCCAGAGCCGGCTGTCGCTTTTTGTTCACCGCAGGTATTGCACGTTTTAATACCCTTATCGCCGATCACGCGTTTGGTAAAATCTCGAATATCGGATGGTTTCGGAAAAGTTTGACACATAGCACCACTACATTCACTGTTTGACACAGCAGAAGAGCTTAAAACAGGTTTTCCGTTCAGAATGTTATGTCCGGCAGCGACAACATCGCCGATAACATCAATCAGCTTCTGACCTTCGCCTCCGCGTTTTTCGCCGCCTACCCAATTAATACCTCTTTTTCCATCTTCTTTATCAGATTTTTGTTTGGCTCTAACAGCATCTTGTTCGGTTGAAGCGATTTCTTGGAAATTTTGTTGTTTTGCCATCATTCCCCAGCCGGCGTCAGCCATATAATCAGCGGCTTTATTGGCAAGTTCTTCACAACTGGTTTTTGCATCTGCAAAATCTAGTCGTCCTTGCAACACACCGTTTGTTAGTATGTCATACAGCTGAGGGTTGGCGCGTTGGATAATCATAGCTGGCATACTGGCTACTGCACCGGTCGCCGATTGAATAACGTTACCCATTAGGTCTTTAAATCCGTCAGTGATGCCGTTAAGTTGATTTTTAACCGTTGTTTGTATATCAAAATTACCGCACATCAAATTCGCTTTCCAGCCAAGCCCTAGTGCTAATTCGTGAGGTCTTTTTCTGGACGGTGGAGTCATCACTGCAGAACCTCCGCCGATCTGATAAAACACATTATCAGATAACACCGATCCGGATTGATTAATGGATAAATCTTTGTTGGTGTTGGTAGAGAAAAAATCGGCGTAGCTGTAACTACCAGACATCAACAATAAAGCTAAAAATGAAAGTTTAAATTTGTTTGTTATCATAGGTATCCTCATTAGTTCCAATCAGTACTGTATAAGAAAGTTTGCCCACGGCGTTTACAACAGGAATACGGTCGCCATAGTGCCCAAGCGTAATCTTGTTGTGTCGACAACTTATCTTGGTAAGTGTTTAACGCATCTCTATCCGGAAAAATTGCACAGGTGCGCTCCATCTTCGGATAGAGCATTTGCCATTTGTGTGTTTTTATTTTGCCTTCTTCCACTGGAGGGGGAGGCCAGTATCCGCGACTAGGTCTAGCTTTCTGTGCAGCAGGCAAATAGACGTGAGGTTGTCCTGTTCGTGAAATGATATCGGCTGCGCGTTGCGCTGTAACGGCAGCCGCTTTATACGGATGCACTTGAGTGATGGCACCGGCGCGAGGGTAAATATTGCCCCACATATCACCAAGATTGCCAACTTCACGCATTCCGGGTGTTAAGGCTTCGGGATATAACGCTTCCGGCATTCCATTTTGCCACCCAATAACATCCAGTCCGCTTAAAAAGTGTGGCTTGAATGCTGTCGTTTGCGTATTGCAAAAATAGCCCATTGAGCTTAATACGCGATTAATTTCGCCACCGGGATGACCGATAACATCTACGTTCTTAAACGTTAATTGGGAATATTGTTTTGTTTGTGGACGGTCATTTTCTGGCCCAGCTTTAATACCTTGCCCGAGCATATTCATTTCAGACCAAGGATTTTGTCCGCCGTGGTTATAACTTGATACAACTTGTTCGGGTAAGTAGTGACGGACTTTTGTTGAGGTTCGTACTCTGCAACCACCCCAACCACAATAGAGCCAATAGCAGATTCCGACAACACGATATTCAACACAGCTAGGTGATGCACTTGACATCATTATTTGAGCAGTATTTAACGCAAATGCGCTTCCTGCAGCAGATGACAATAAAAAAGTGGTAATAAGAGAAAGTTTAGGCATTTTCATTGTGCTGACTCCTGATATGACTCCTGATATTGCTGATAACGAGTCAAAGCAACACTGACATCAGTAATGCCGTAAAGCACATAATTTTTATGATCTGACCCAGTAATTTGAATGGCCGGTATTTTGCGAATACCGTTAGTAAAACCGGCAGAAATGCCTTCATAGGCAGATTTTAATTGCTGTTCCAGTTGTAACCAGTCATTAGACTGTCGCAGTTTATTGATCTGTTGCAAAGCAGCCTCCGGCTGCTGTCCTAGTGGAAATTGTTCAGCAAATTTATCTTCTATTTGCTGCACTTGATCCAGATAGTAGATTTTGTTGGCCAGCTCAGCGTGCTGGATGGGATAGTGTTGAGAGCTATACACCGTGACTTGTACTTGTCTTTCTGTTTCTACAGCAGAAGCAAAATTAGCACACAGACAGATGATGAGAGACGCAATTAATTTCTTCATATGTTCCTCATTAAAAATCAAATGGGAACATTATTAAATTACATAAATAAGGGAGAAGTGAACAGGAAATTGATTATTGAATTAAATCAATTAATGTAGAGGGGGCATATAATCATCATAACTTCATCATTAATAATTTGTTATCGCCCCTCTCCATTAACGCCTATTATTCAATACATTGAACAAGATTCTGGATATTAGGCACTTGTGCATCTAATTGCGATTGATTTACTGAAACAGCCTTTCCTAAAACATCTCGCTTTCCTGAAGATAAACGACTTATTGGGATACCCAATGCACCAGAAACTACAGAGGCTGAATTAGCGTCTCGAACTTCATATTGAAACATTTTTCTGAAGCTAGTTTTGTTAGTAGGAGTTCCTGCTCCGGCAGGATGAATACAAAATAAATTAGCATTAGTATTCCAAACATTATAGATTTCATTACCGATTTCTTCTACAACGGTTTTAAATGCTGTCGCCGATGCTTTGGCATTGATAGTTAATCTATTACCGACATACATATAAATTTGTGGTAAAGCTAATTTGCTCTTTTGAGCTTCAGTATAAAAGTAAGAACTTACATCACCGGCGTGTCGTTTAACGCCATAAACAAGAGACAATACTGATTTAACAGCTCGTTTAGAAGAGCCATCAGCAGAAAATGGGATAATTAATCTATCAGAAGCGGCAAGAGCCAATTCAGTGTAAATAGTGAAACTTGGATTGCAATCTATAAATACAACATTATCGTCATTGTCCCAAGCATTTTGAATGTCTGAAATTAAATCACGTATCCATAGATGAACCAATCTCCAAGAGTCTGGAACGTGAATGGCTTGAGAAGCGTGTAAAATACCGGATGATTGAATTTCTAATTCTTCATCACCAACGACAAGATAAAGATTTTCTGGAACATATTCGTTTATGGTGCTTACTTGAGTAATAAATTTGGTCGCACTATTAATTGAACGATAAGGACTTACTAATCTTTCTGAAATATACCCAGCAATAGTGTTTTTATTGGCTTGAGAATGAATTTTGGCCAGTTCTAATTCTCCTTTCTCAATACCACCTAATAGCATAGATGATGAATTTGCCTGAGGACATAAGTCAACGACAAGAACTTTTTTATTTGGATGTTGCTTTGCATACTCACAGGCAATTTGAAAGGTTAAGTAACTTTTTCCTACGCCGCCTTTGTTATTCCATATTGCATAAATAGCCATAATTCCCTCTCATTCATTACAGTGAATACATAACTAATCCAACACCAATCAGACGTTTGATTGTATTTTGAACTTTCTTTTCTAAGTTTTATATTCTTGATATATAAGGCTAGTTAATAGAGTTTACATCTTAGTATCATTGTAGTCTGCTTTGATGTGGTATGTAAAGATAAAATGAGCTCTTATTTCTAAGAGCTCATAATGACTATGCTGGTTGTTGAGAAAATTGAGTGGTTAGAGTGTTTCTTGCCTCAGAGATAGCCTCTTTGACTACGTCTCTGAGTGAACCACAAAAGCTCTTATCTCCTGCTTTAAAACAACACAAAAGCGGATAAGATTCACCCAAAATAGATTTGGACTGCTTATCTTCAACAGCAGCACTGATAAAAGCGAATTGGTATCCGAGTTTAATATCTTCGATATCAAATTCATCAAGATCGTCCAACTCTGCCTTATCAACAGAGATTGAAATACGGTATTTATCCGTATTTTTCTCAATATGCTGACTATCTTCGACACTGCAGTTTTCATACAGCTCGTATCCTTCCTTTTCAAGAACGCGAGAAACATATCGAATATGTTCCTCTAACCAGCTGTAGAATTCAGGATAAACCTCAATAAAGAGGTTAACCTCTCTAAATGAGAGATCGTAATCTGAAGCATAACGTTTCAGAATCTCAATATCGTATTCATCGAGCTCTTCTGGACCTTCCAACTCCATTGTGTTGAAGTGGGAATAATGGTAAGAGAATCTATTACCATAAATTTTACTACAGTAATTCTCTTGATATAGTTCCTCTATCAAATCAAAAAACTTGTCTGCGTTGTGCCGCAGATTTATTTTTTGATTAATTGTTCCAACTTCTTTTAAGAATAATTGAAACAACCCTGTCAATGAATAGCGAAGCTCGCCATAAAAAGCGACACCATCGCCCTGACAATAATTCAGGCTGTACCTGATATCGAAGTCTTCGACATCCATCGTATCAAATCCTAAATCATTTAATCTTTTTTGAAAATATTCAGTTAATGAGTTCATAGCGTTTCTCCTAAAGAAAAAAGGGAAACACTATGCCCACCGGGATAATGTTTCCCGTATGGGTGAAGTGTGGAATGATAACGAAAAATTATTTCGTTAATTAGAAAAATTTATTAGCAAGTAATGCACCAATAATGGCAATCACTGAACCGATTAAAGCAAACGTTAAGCGATTAATCGCCTGGTAAAAATCCGCTTTTAGTCCTTGTAATCCGGCTCTTAATTCGGTTCTTACCTCATTGATTTCAGTCCTCAATTCAGTTTTTACTGCATTCAAATCCTCAACAGTGGCTAAAGCAGAATTGCTTTGTGTAATTGCCCCATCAACCGCTTCAGCTAATGCCTCCGATTGCTCTTGGGTATAGCCTTTAGCCGTTAATTTTTGAGTAAACACAAGTTTGTCAAAATTTAAACGCATAGTATTGTCCATTTTGTTAAACTCCTCTTAAATTAAGTGAGGAGCTTTCCTGTCGGGATTGCTCCCCACAGGGTTAGTAAAAATTAGTCGTTAAACAAACACTCACCATCGTTTACACGATAGAGGCTGGTTTCAAAGTGTTCGCAGCCTTAGAAAGGGCGGTGAATTTTTAAAACCGTCACCTCGGTTTAAAGGGCGACCATACATTTGACAACGTCAAACACGGCATTACAGGTCAGCCGTTATAAATGCTATCAACGATAGCGATTTATATAGGACGTGGATATAATCTGCTTGAGTGGATTACAGCAATGATCCAAATATGATCATCTCTTTCCTGGTAAACAATGCGATATCCACGAATAAATGCTTCTCTTGTATTTGTGCCGTCATTTCTAGCTCTGCCTATCGCAGACGGCATATAACCAATAGATTCTATTTTTGAAAAAATATCTTCTTGTAGTCTAATTCCGCTATTTTCAAAACCTGTATATATCATAACTTGGCGAACACAGGTTTTAATATCACTAACTGCTTCAGGAGATAAAATAACCGGTTTAGACATAATTTAAGCGACTGAACGTTCAAAATCAGCTAAATCTTTAGCTGTCTCTTCGATGGTTTTTTGCACAAAAGATTTAGCTTTTGCGAGGGGTATTCCTTTCCCTGCTTCTAACTCTGCTTGACCCTTTGCTATTTTTTGAGCTAAAAACTCATCATAACCTTTTTCTTTTAAAAACATTTTCCATCCTATCTATTTAGTAATTAAGGAGATCTACTAACGGTAGACTTTATTTAGTTCCATTATTGATTAAGGGTTCCGATGCCGTCAACCTTTTTTTGATCAAAACGGATATTCAATTTCCTGTTCACTTTCACGCCATCTATGTAATTTAATTATGTTCCCATTTGTTATCAAAAATAATTGAGGAACACATAAATATGAAAAAAACAACACTAGCACTACTCTTATCTGCAATTTTATCTTCAACAACATTAGCAGAAGAAACTCAATCACAACCAAACATTGTCAATATCACGATTAACAACGTTGGTGATGACAGTGGTTTAGAAATGGGAACTGGCTCACGAGCAAGGGGAATCGGTTCAATCGCAACAGGGAAAAACTCTGTTGCACTTGGTAAAAATGCGGTAGCCACAGGCGGCAATGAAACAAAAGATAGCATTAACGCAAAACTCGCAGAGAATAAACAAAAACTTGATGATATTGCTACTGCCGAAGCTAACACTAATCGCCTGTTAAGTGAATTACAAAATATCCGTAAACTCGAAGCCGATGTGATTGAAGCTGGTGAACGTGTAAAACAAGTACGTCTAGCAAAACAATCTGCATATGACGTATGGCAAGAAAAACTTAAAACCTATAACGATACTGTCGCTAGTTCGACTCAATTATTTAAAGATGCTCAAGCTAAGATTGACGATCTAAACAGTCGATTAACTGGGGTAAGCCGTATTGGTAATGTTGATATTAGCTCTGACGAGGGGTTAACTAATGCTGCAACACAACTTAAATCTATTGCCGAAGAGGGAACAACACTTAATTTAAGTGTAGATTTTTATAAAGATTATGTGAGTAGTTATTATCGAGCGTTAGGAGATTTGCGACATAATCAAGTTATTATTAATAATACTTATTCACCTTCAAGTTCAGCATTCGTCTATTCTTCACTATATAACTCAGGGCAATCAGTAGTTATTAATCCTTATTCTTTTTACGTTTCTTTTCTAAATAACATTCAAGTAGGAACATACCGAGATACAATGGGATCTGATGGCGGTACAGATAAAGTAATATATAAAAATATTTTTGCCGTAGATACAAGTATAACCATTCCCACAGACAATATTTATTTTAAAAATATAGAAACAGATTTATCTACACATGATGAATTTGAAAAAGCAAGATCATTATTACCAAAATATAAAACTGCTTTTAAATTGTATTTTGAGCACACAAATAATCCTTTTGCAACCAGTAAGCTAAAAAAATCTATTATCGATAGAATTAATGCAAAACTAGATGTCTGGGGAAAAGCATATGAAGTAACTTATTATCAAAGTCAATATGAAGATACACATCAAACAATATGGCTAGATAAAAAACAACAAGCACTTAATGAATATCATCAACTTGTTGCTGAATTTAACGCATTACCAAACCCAACATCAATTAACGCATCTGTTATAAATGAATGGAAAGCAGAAAATATTGATGCAATCGTCCAACGCAACAATATCACCACTACTACCCTCACATCAGAACTCGAAAAAGCCCTAGGCATTAACAAAAATGCTATTGCAGAAAAGCAAGCCGAAATCGCTCGTTTAAAGACAGCGGCTGACCAAGCCAAGAGTACATATGACAACACCAATCCAAGCACAGCAGACATTGCTTTATCACAACGCTATGAAGAAGTTATGCGTCAATTAACCGCTAAAGCAAATCAACTTAAATCCGAACAAGACCGTTTGCAAGCGTTAAAAGATGCTTTGACGTTACACGACCTCACAAATGTTGGTGAAAATGCTTATGCGATTGGGACAAACGCTTTAGCGACTGGAACTAACAGTCTTGCTATCGGTACTGATACTATCGTGACAGGTGAAAACTCAATCGCTATGGGTAAAGGTTCAGTTGTGACAGGTACAAACTCGATTGCGATTGGTACAGGGCATAATGTACTAGGCAATAATTCAGGAGCTTTTGGCGATCCCGATTATATCTATGGCGATGGTAGCTACGCTTTCGGTAATAACAACACGATTGGCGACCCAAACAAAGTACACCAAATAGGTAATAATACATTTGTTCTTGGTTCAAACATTGTTACTACTGCAAATAATGCCGTTATTCTTGGAGCGAATAGTACTGACGGTGGTGATAATACCGTATCTGTAGGCTCATCAACTGCACAACGTAAGATTGTTTATATTGCTAACGGAGCAATTAATCAAACAAGCAAAGACGCTATTAATGGAAGTCAACTCTATGACATCTTACA
Organism: Gallibacterium anatis DSM 16844 = F 149; assembly: GCF_000379785.1. Taxonomy (GTDB): domain Bacteria; phylum Pseudomonadota; class Gammaproteobacteria; order Enterobacterales; family Pasteurellaceae; genus Gallibacterium; species Gallibacterium anatis. The sequence continues at coordinate 17,482 of NZ_KB903676.1, forward strand.
AAATGCAACAGATATTAATGTTGCAAACTGGCAAGCCAAACTCACTGGCGACACACTTAATTCCGCATTAAGTAATGTATCAGCAAAACTTAAAGTCATTGCAGGCACAAATACGACCGTGACAACTAGCACGGATGGTGACACAACTACTTATGCCGTAAACGTATCTGATCAGTTGATTAAAAATGTAATGCAATCTGATATGAATATAAAAGCTAATACTGATGCAAGCAACATTAACACTGAAAAATTTGCGGAGAAACTTGGTACAGGTACAGTTTCCGAAAATGATACAAATCTTGTAACTGGTAAAACTGTTTATCTTGCATTGCAAAATGCCGTATTAAATGGAGTGGATGTGGCAAATAAAGCGAATAAAGATGCTTCAAATTTAAGTGATGAAGACAAATCTAAGTGGCAAGAGGCTTTAGGCACAGGCACAGCCGAAGCTGGCAACAAAGGCTTAATCAGCGGAGATACGCTTAACACTGCATTAAGTGAAAAAGCCAATAAATCTGAAGTTATTCAGAAACTTGGGTCAAAAGCTGACAAAGACGCAAGTAACATTGACGTAGCAAAATACACTGAAAAACTTACTACGGGACGCATTGAGTTAGGTAACACAGGCTTAATCAACGGCGGTCAAGTGCATAATTACGTACAAAATTATGTTGCCGATATAAGTGGTAGAACACTGGCACAAGCCAACGCATACACTGATTATCGCATTGGCTCACTCAAAGCGTACACAGATAAACGATTGAAAGATATTCGTGATGAGGCAAGAGCAGGCGTCGCAAGCGCAATGGCAATGGGAGCAATTCCAATGGTTCCTAATAAGCGTTTTTCCATTGGTGCTGGCACAGCGACTTATCACGGTCAAAATGCGGTTGCAATCGGTTTAAAAGTTAAAACCGAAAATGACAAAGCAGTCATCAGTTTAAGCGGTTCCGCAAGTTCCAATGGCGACTTTGGCGCATCTGCCGGATTTGCGTTCGGGTTCTAAAAACGGCAAAAAAGGAAGGAAGGGAGCCTGCGGCTAAGGGTAAATATTAAGGGTAACCGTTCCTCGAAGAGGAACGGGCTTACCCGTAAAAGGCTCTCTTCATTACCTCAAAAGGCGAAAAGGCTAAAAGGCAATGAAAATCATAAACTTATTTTTGAAAATTCTTCGATTGAAAAAACAAAATAAACAAATATTAAAACAATCAGAAAAGCAACTAAAACTTGATGATGGATGGTTACAACCAAAAACTGCCTCAGAACTCTTATCAACGGCATTACGTCAAAGATTACTTAAAAACATATATCAATCTGTCTCTATGTCTGAGGCAATGTTCAACACACTTTATCGCACCCCAATTGAGAAATATGCAGAATTAGTGCAAGAACTGCCTGCATCAGAATCTCATCATCACGCGCATCTAGGTGGAATGTTAGATCACGGTCTTGAGGTAATTTGTTTTGCGGTAAAATTACGCCAAAATTATTTACTTCCACCCAACTCCGCACCGGAAGATCAAGCTCAACAAAGCGAGGCTTGGACTGGTGCAGTAATTTATTCTGCATTAATACACGATATTGCGAAAATTATCACAGATATTGAAATTGAAACATTACAAGGTAGATGGTTTCTTTGGCAAGGCAAACTTGATCAAGCATACAGATTTAAACACATCAAAGGACGTGACTATCATTTACACCCAACAATGGGCGCTTTTGTATCAAGCTATTTATTATCACCATTATCACTGGATTGGTTAGCGAAATATCCGGATGCATTTTCATCCTTTTTTTATTTAGCCGCTGGTCATTATGATAAAGCTGGCATTCTGGGAGAGATTATTCAACAAGCTGATCAAACAAGCGTATCGCTTTATCTCGGCGGAGACACGACAAAAGCCAAACAGCCACAAAAATCATTTGCTAATCAAATTCTTGTTGCACTACGTTATCTCGTTGAACACGAATTAAAACTCAATAACCCTAAAAGCGGATCGGATGGTTGGCTTACTGATGATGCATTATATCTTGTCAGTAAAACGGTTACAGACAAGATTAGAGCCTATTTAATGCAGAATGGTATATCAGTTCCTAGTCAAAACAGTAAAATGTTTGACGAAATGCAAGCACACCGGATTATTGAGTCAACGCCGGATAATAAAGCAATTTGGAATGGTACGATTAAATCAGATGCTGGTTGGCAACCGAAAAATACCTTTACATTGCTTAAAGTCAGCCCATCTTTAATCTGGAACAGTTTTAATGATCGTCCACCGGTATTTGCTGGAACAATTATTATTGATCAACCAACAGAGGCAGCAGAAATCACACAAGAACAAAGTACAAATAATCAAGCTGGTTCTAATCACATTCCAACTGATGTGATAACCGATACACAAGAAACCTCAAAAGTACTGCAGCAGGAAGTTATTAATAGTGAATCGTTATCAACCAAAGAAGAGCAGAGTAATCCGCAGGAAGCGGACAGCTTTGATTTCGCACTAAATTTATTTGCTGATAACAATCAACAAGATAAAGTAGAAAATGAAATTGGCAATGATGAAGTTAAACCGCATACTGAACTAACTGTAACAGCAGCCTCAATACTGTCTGATAACACTGCAGATAGTGAAAAACACAATACAACAATAGATATACTTTCATCATCTAACAATAATAAACCTAATGAAACAGCAGAGCATTTTGTTGAATGGTTAAGAACATCACTGGCAACTGATAAATTGAGCATCAATGAGCCAGAGGCCAAAATTCACATTGTTGAAAATCAATTATTTCTGGTTACTCCGGCAATTTTTAAACTGTATTGTGAAACGATGTTTGGCCACAATAATGATAAGTCTTGGCTCACATTGCAGAAGAGATTTCAGGCGTTGAACATACATAAAAGAAAACAGCCAGGAAATTATAATATATGGACTTGTAAAGTTGCCGGAGGGTATCGATCATCTGTAATTAAAGGATACCTTATTGAAAATATAGCTTTTTTTACCAATAAGCATTATTTTAATAATATGTATCTTACTTTACAGGATGTAAGTGATGACACTGAAGAATAGTTTCTATGAGAGTTTATCTTTTGACGATTTACTTGAAAAATTCTTAATTATGAAATACTTAAGACCGGAAACTAAAAAGAGCTATAGAAAGATGGTATCACTTTTTACTCGAGCGTATCCCGGAATATTAGCAGACGAGATAACAAAAGAGCTTGTCTGTAATTGGCGCAATGAGCAATTATGCAAACTTAGAGAAACATCCGTTAATAGTTATCTTCGAAACTGTAAAGCGGTCATTAATTGGGGAATTGAAAACCATTTCATTAACCGTAAAGATAACCCGTTTACGGGTACGTTTGTAAAAGAGCCGCGAAAACAGAGAAAAATTATTACACAGAAGGATATAAATATACTTATTAAGTGTATCACACAAGAAGATGTCGAAAAATTGTGTGGTAACGGTTATTGTACAATTGCTTTCGCGCAAGCCTTAATTTTTACGCTGTTATATACGGGAATGCGACGCAGTCAGCTTTTAAAATTAAAAATTCATAACATTGATCTGTCTAGCAGGACAATTTTTATTCCTCATTACATCAATAAAAATAATGATGATCATATGATTCCAATATCATCAAAACTATATCCCTATCTTGCAGTCTTTCTGGATGAGCTTAAAATAAGAAAAATACCAATTGATTCTCAGCTATTTAATATCAATATATTTTCATCAACCACGCGCAACAATGGCAATATGACAAACGATCAATTAGCGCATTTTTTCCGGAAACTTTCCAAAATAACGAGGATAAAGCTATCGTCTCATAGATTTAGACATACGATTGCAACTCAACTAATGCGAAGTCCGGAGCAAAATTTGTATGCGGCGCAAAAACTATTAGGACACAGAGATATAAAAACTACATTAAGCTACATCGAATTCGATGTAGATATGTTGAGAAAAGTTGTAGATTCTATTTAGTGTTTAGATACATACAATGAAAAAACAATGTTGTATAATTTATAACTACTACTAATAATAAAAATATACTTTACATACTAATATAGAAAATGTAGTATCGTTAATGACACAAACAATTAAAATAATCAATATAGAGAGCAGTTGATTCAAAATCAACCGCCTTCGGGTGTGCCGGTTCGAGTCCGGCCCTAGGCACCACTAAAAAGATTTCAAAAAAAAGACCGCCGATAAAAAGGCGGTTTTTTGTTATCGCTGTATTTTCATTGTTCAACAATTATTCCTCGATAAAGGAGCGAACGATGATTACACTAATTTTTCTGCTTATTCTTGCAATTGGTTTTGGTTTAATTGCAGCACTGCTTATCGCTAATCATTGCCGCTCCTGTGCTCTTTTTATATATGTTGATGATTGGCTCTATTCTGTGGTTATCAGAAATCAAAATCTTCCTGGATGTGATAAATAAAAAAGAGATCTAACTATTTAGATCTCTTTATATAAGAATAATTTATAAATGAATAAATTATGCTTGGTAACGTTTGAACACTAATGTTGCGTTAGTTCCGCCGAAACCAAAACTGTTTGACATTACAGTCTGTAAGTTGGCATTACGGATGGTTTTAGTGATGATATTGCAACCTTCAGCACGTTCATCAAGTGTTTCAATATTAATGCTTGGCGCGATAAAGTCGTGTTCTAACATTAATAAAGTGTAGATAGCTTCGTGTACCCCTGCCGCACCTAAAGAGTGACCGGTCATTGATTTTGTTGAAGAAATTGCCGGCATTTTATCAGCAAAGACATTTTTGATTGCTTCAAGTTCTTTTACGTCACCAACCGGAGTTGAAGTGCCGTGTACGTTAAGATAGTCAATCGGTGTATCAACGGTTGCTAACGCTTGTTTCATACAACGTTCTGCACCCTCTCCGCTTGGTGCTACCATATCGTAACCATCGGATGTCGCACCATAGCCTACGATTTCAGCATAAATTTTTGCACCGCGAGCCAATGCGTGTTCCAATTCTTCAACAACGACAATACCGCCGCCACCGGCAATAACGAAACCGTCACGGTTAGCATCATAAGCACGAGAAGCTTTTTCCGGAGTATCGTTATATTTTGTTGAAACAGCACCCATTGCATCAAATTCACAGGCACATTCCCAAGATAACTCTTCCGCACCGCCGGCGAATACAACATCTTGTTTACCTAATTGGATTAATTCAACTGCGTGTCCGATACAGTGAGCAGAGGTGGCACAGGCTGAGCTGATACTGTAATTAACGCCTTTGATTTTGAATGGCGTTGCTAAACAGGCGGATACACTTGATGCCATTGTACGCGTTACAGCATAAGGCCCGATAGCTTTGACGCCGCGAGGTGTGCGCATTGCATCAGCGGCTACGATTTGATTGTGTGCGGAACCGGTACCGGCACCGACCACTAAACCGGTTCTTTCATTGGATACCATTTCTTCGCTTAATCCGGCGTCCGCAATCGCTTCTTTCATAGAAAGATAAGCATAAGCAGCGGCATTACCCATAAAACGCATTACTTTGCGATCAATATGTTCGCTTGGGGTGATTTTTACTGTGCCGGCAACGTGAGAACGCATCCCCACTTCAACAAATTCCGGCATAGTAGTAATACCTGATTTCCCTTCTAATAATGACGCCAACACTTCGTCTTTGTTATTTCCGATACTGGAAATAACGCCAAAACCAGTAATTACAGCTCTTTTCATTCGTTGTCCTTAATGTCGCTTTTGATATAAAAATTAAAAAATTGTTGGTTGTTATACTAGGAATTTCCTAGATTACAAGAAATTTTTGCAAAACCGCCAACAGATAAGACCATTTTAAAACGCTATTGAACAATTCAAACTGAGAATAGTGAATTTATTCGTATCCGACAGAGCGTTTAATTTGCCCACAAATTATCGGTGATAAAGTCAAATGTTTCAACCGATCGGGAGATTTTGGTGAAATCGAGCGTCCATTATAATATCATTAGCTACCTTGATAAAGGTTGTTATGGATTGTTATGTCTATTCAAAAAATCTCGTTTGCACAGATTGCTTTTGAAATGCAAACGCCGAAATCGGAACAATTTGGCGATATCTATTTTTCTGCTGAAGATGGATTAGAAGAGAGTCGTTATGTTTTTCAGCAGGGAAATGCCTTATGGCAGCGTTGGCAACAGCATTCCGCATCGCATTTTGTGATTGCAGAAACCGGATTTGGTACCGGTTTAAATTTTTTTGCGGTGTGTGAGCTGTTTCATCAATTCAGAGCGCGTTTTCCACAATCACCGTTGAAACGGCTTTTTTTTATTAGCTTTGAGAAATATCCGCTTACAAAAACTGCATTGGAGCAGGCTTATCAGGCTTACCCTCAATTTCAATCATTATTGCAACAACTCTTGTTGCATTGGCAGCAACCGATCGCCGGATGTTATCGTTACCATTTTTCGTCAGACATCTATTTGGATCTGTGGTTTGGCGATTTGCTTGAGAATTTGCCACAGCTTAGCGATTATTATAATGAACGTGTCGATGCGTGGTTTTTAGACGGTTTTGCACCAAGTAAAAATCCAACGATGTGGAGCGATTTTTTATTTCAACAAATGTATCGTTTAACGGCGGTTGGCGGCACATTTGCTACGTTTACCGCAGCTTCTTTAGTACGCAAAGGCTTGCTTGCAGCAGGTTTTCAAGTGGAAAAACGGAAAGGTTTCGGGCGAAAAAGAGAGTGCCTACAAGGTGTGAAAACTACGGCAATAAAACAGGCGTTTGCGTTACCTTGGTATTTACCGCAAGCAGCCCAACAAAAGGATGAAGTAGCTATTATTGGTGGTGGTGTTGCCAGTGTTTGTTTAGCCTACTCTTTGTGGCAACGAGGATGCCGAGTCACAATCTATTGTCAGGATGATGATTTAGCCTTAAATGCTTCCGGTAATAAACAGGGAGCATTTTATCCGCAACTAAGCGATGATGATGAGCGTCATTGCCGTTTTTATGCCTATGCCTTTGCTTATGGGCAACAATTTTTGCGGCAGCTAACGAACCAAGTCGATTTTGAATATCAGTGGTGTGATGTATTGTTATGCGGTTATCAAGCATCGGTGCTGAAAAAATTGCAGAAAATTGCTGATCGTGGTTTTCCGGAAAGCCTGTTTCAGTTACAGACTGCAGCGCAATTAAGTGAACGAGCCGGTGTTGAGATAAATTGTGACGGTGCTGTGATCCACGGTGCAGCTTGGTTGAACCCACGACAAATGGTGCAGAATACGGCACAATTTTTGCAACGGCAAGGCGTTAAAATTGTGACAAAAACAGCTATTGATTGTTTGCAATATGATCAAGGGAAATGGACATTGTTCAGCGGCGAACAGCAGTTCGAACATCCAACGGTGGTGATTGCCAATGGGCATAAATTGAATTGTTTTTCACAAACGGAAGAGCTGCCGACCTACTCAGTGCGCGGGCAAGTGAGTCAAATCCCGACTTCACCTCATTTGCAACGGCTCAAAGCAATATTATGTTATGACGGCTATTTAACGCCGGTGGATACGGCTAAACAATTCCACTGTTTAGGTGCAAGCCATATCCGAAATTGCGAAACACGCGATTTTAGTGAACAGGAACAGCGTGAAAATCAGCAAAAAATTCAACAAAATTTAGCACCGGCATCTTGGGTAGAAGAGATTGATGTCAGTGCGCATTTAGCACGAACCGGCGTGCGTTGTAGTGTTCGCGACCGGTTGCCGATTTGTGGCAATGTAGGTGATTTTGTGCAGCAAACGCAAGATTATCATAATATTTTTAATTTACGTCGTCGCCGTCAAGCCATAGCAACAGCGGCATATTATCCGAATTTATATCTGTTCGGGGCATTGGGTTCAAGAGGCTTGACTTCTGCGCCATTATTGGCAGAAACCTTAGCTTCCCTAATTTATGGTGAACCGTTGCCACTGGGGCAAGATATTTTAACGGAATTGGCACCGAATCGTTTTTGGTTACGAAAATGGCTTAAAGGCACGCCGGTAGTGAGCAGAACGAAAAAATAGAGATTGGATTTATAACCATTTTAAGAAGGCAGGAATGAAACTATATAGTAAAAATCAACGAGTATTGGATCTTTCCCAAGCACAAGTGATGGGAATTCTTAATGTAACGCCGGACTCTTTTTCTGATAGCGGCAAATTTTTTTCATTGGATAAAGCGTTATATCACGCCGAAGAGATGCTAAAACAAGGTGCGAGCATTATTGATGTTGGTGGTGAATCGACACGACCAATGGCGGAAGAGGTAACGTTGCAGCAAGAATTGGATCGGGTGATTCCTGTGGTTGAAGCGATTAGACAGCGTTTTGATTGTTGGATTTCAGTGGATACCTCAAAAGCGGAAGTAATGAAAGCCGCCGCGGATGCCGGAATGGACTTAATTAATGATATTCGCGCATTAACAGAAGAGAATGCTTTACAAACAGCAGCAGAATTGGATTTGCCGGTCTGCTTAATGCATATGCAGGGACAACCGAAAACAATGCAAGCCAACCCTGAATATCAGAATGTGGTGGAAGAGGTGTTGGCGTGGTTGTTACAACGGGCAGCGATTTGTGAGCAGGCAGGTGTGCGAAAAGAAAATATTATTTTGGATATCGGCTTCGGTTTCGGTAAAACTTTGCAGCACAATTACCAATTATTGAATCATTTAGAGCAATTTGTTGCCACCGGTTATCCGTTATTAATCGGCTTGTCACGAAAATCGATGATCGGTAATTTGTTGCAGAAAGATGTCAATCATCGCTTAGTCGGTAGTGTTGCCGGTGCGTTGATTTCAGTAATGAAAGGAGCTCATATTGTCAGAGTGCACGATGTCGAAGCGACAGTTGATGCGTTAAAAGTATGGCAGGCGACAAAAGCGGCAATTTAATTAAACAAATTTTTAGGTAGGCATACTGATTAATGCGTAATTTGGAGTAGAATGGCGACATTTTACTGTTTGAACAAACTAAACAAGGAATAAAAATGGCAGAACGTAAATATTTTGGTACTGATGGCGTGCGTGGACGTGTTGGTACTTATCCGATCACACCGGAATTTGCATTGAAATTGGGATGGGCAGCCGGAAAAGTGTTGGCAACGCAAGGTTCAAGAAAAGTGTTGATTGGTAAAGATACTCGTATTTCCGGTTATATGTTGGAATCAGCATTGGAAGCCGGTTTGGCAGCCGCAGGATTGTCAGCGGCATTTGTTGGTCCGATGCCGACACCGGCAATCGCCTATTTAACCAGAACTTTTCGTGCGGAAGCCGGCATTGTGATTTCCGCATCACACAACCCTTATTATGATAATGGGATTAAATTTTTCTCTGCACACGGTACTAAATTGCCGGATGATATTGAATTAGCGATTGAGGAACTGTTGGAACAACCAATGACCTGTGTTGAATCTGCGGAATTGGGTAAAGCCAGTCGTATCAATGATGCTGCCGGTCGTTATATCGAATTTTGTAAAAGCACATTCCCGGCGCATTTAAGTTTGGAAGGGTTAAAAATTGTGGTGGATTGTGCCAATGGTGCCACTTACCACATTGCACCGAATGTTATGCGTGAGCTTGGCGCAACCGTAATTGAAATCGGCACCAAACCGGACGGTATGAATATCAATGAACGTTGTGGTGCAACGGATGTGCGTGCATTGCAGGAAGTGGTTGTACAAAGCAAAGCGGATGTCGGCTTAGCTTATGACGGGGATGGTGATCGTATTATGATGGTTGATCATTTAGGCAATAAAGTGGATGGTGACCAAATTCTTTTCATCATTGCTCGTGAAGCTTTGCGTTCCGGTAAACTCTCCGGCGGTGTTGTCGGCACTTTAATGAGCAATATGAGCTTAGAATTGGCATTAAAAATGTTAGGTATTCCGTTTGTTCGAGCCAAAGTGGGCGATCGTTATGTATTGGAACAGATGCAGGAACGCGGTTGGAAATTAGGTGGCGAAAATTCCGGACACATTATTATTTCTGAGAAAAACACAACCGGTGACGGTATTGTTGCTTCATTGGAAGTGCTGGCGGCAATGGTCAATCACGGTTTATCACTGAATGAGTTGGCTAGCGGCGTACAATTATTCCCACAAGTGCTAATCAATGTTCGTTTTGAAGCGGGAAGTAATCCTTTGGAAAACGAAGCCGTAAAACAAGCTGCTGCAGAAGTTGAACAAAAATTACACGGCAAGGGTCGCGTGTTATTGCGTAAATCCGGCACAGAACCTGTTATTCGTGTAATGGTGGAATGTGAAGATCAAGAGTTGGCTCAACAGTGTGCAGAAAAAATTGCAGAAATTGTTAAGAAAAGTTAATTTAAATTAATGCAAAATGTACTTTTATTCGGTAGAATTAAAGGCGTTTTTTATCGTTTTAACGTAAATTTAATTTAAAGGATAAGGTTTATGAAATTGACAAAATTACTCGTGCCTGCTGCGTTATCGATTGCACTGGCTGCTTGTGGAAACTTAAGTAAAGTCAGTGATGAGGGGACTACGGATAAACCGGTATGGCCAAAAGTTGAAGATAGCAGATTCAACTCTGATGGCTCTCAAAAAGGTACTTGGCCAAATTGGGATAATGTTCATATGATTGAGAAAGGAATGAACAAAGATCAGATTTATCACTTGATTGGTCGTCCTCATTTTGCTGAAGGTTTGTTCGGCGTGCACGAGTGGGATTATGTATTTAACTATCGTGAAAACGGTGTGCATAAAATTTGCCAATACAAAATCTTGTTTGATAAAAATATGGAAGCACAATCTTTCTTCTGGTTACCGGAAGGTTGTAGCGATCGTACCGAGTATCAGCTTTCAAGCGATTTCCGATTTGACTTCGATTCTGCCAACTTAAAAGCGGGAAGCCAAAAAGTGATTGCAGATTTAGTCAACAAATTACCGAAAGATAAACAGATTTCAATTGTTGGTTATACCGACCGTCTAGGTTCCGACGCTTATAATTTGGCACTTTCTCAACGTCGTGCCGTGGCAGTGAAAAATGCGATGGTCGCGTTAGGTATTCCGGCTTCTCATATTCAGGCGAGCGGAATGGGCAAGGCAGATCAGGTTAAAGCGTGTGAGAATGAAACCGGCGCAGAATTGCGTCAATGTTTAGCCCCAAATCGCCGTGCCGTGATTTCAACTAACTAATTGTTCTTCTCTATTTGATAAAGGCTTGTTAAAAACATTAATAAGCCTTTTTCTTTTCAATTTATTTTTAGTAGTGCTAAGTGTAAAATAAGTCACTTATCTCAAGCTATAATAACCACTAATCAAATGGCTTTTTATATGAGTTAATCTTTTTCTGTTGAGATTAAATCTTACAAAGAAGACATAAAGGATATTTCAAATATGACATCAGAATCTAGTGTAAGAACAGACGATAATTTTAATCTTATTGTATTATTTCAATATTATTGGCGTAAAAAATGGTGGATTTTGTTATCTACTTTATTGTTTACTTTTGTTTCTTATCTTTATGTAAATACAATTAAACCGGAGTGGAGTAGTAGTGCTGAAGCAGTGCCGGCAAGTAATGGTTCTATTGAGGCATTGCTAGATTTGCAGCAACGTTATAGCTTAATTAGTAATGAGCCTTTTTCTATGCAGGGTATTTCAAGTTCTTTGTTTAATCAGTTCGTTAATAATATTTCGATTATTGATGCTCGTAAACAATATTTTTTGGAATCTCCCCTTTATCAACGACTCAGTGTAAATCAAAGCGACACGCAGAAGCAAGCTCTTTTGAATAGATTAATTAAAAGTATTTCAGTAATTACACCAGATATGACTAAAAAAGGAAATAATATTACTGTAATTACGGCAGAAAATAGGGCTTTAGCAGATATTCCATCCGTTAAAATTAGTTTTATTGATAATGATGAGCAGCTATTGCAATCAACATTGGATGGCTTTGTAAAATATGTCAATCGTATTACTTATCAACAAGAAATTGAAAATTTATTAATTCAAATTAAACAGAAAATTAAGGCTTTAAAATACCAACAACAGCAAATTACTGATCAGTTAATGTTGGAAAAACAGACTTATTTGCAATATCTACAGACTGCTTATAATGTTACTGCATTAGTAGAGAAAAATAAGGGAAATAATATTAATATCAATGTTAATATTGATTTGGCGAAAAATATAACACAATTAGATAATCCTTATCTGTATTTATTAGGACGAGAAAATTTAGCTGCACAAATTGAAGCAATACAGCAGCAAAATATTATTTATCCTATTTCTTATTATCAAGCAAAAACACAGATAGCAGAGTTGGTAAAATTGGTAGATGAAACTGATAAATTGAAAATAAATATTTTTCAATATAAAAATCCTCCAAGTTTTCCGGTTAAAATTAAACCACAAAAAAGTTTAATTTTGGCAATTGGCGTGTTGTTTGGATTTATATTATCGTGTTTAATTTTACTATTTATTAAAGTATTAAAGAAAGATTAATATGTCGAATGCAATTGGAGATAAACTACTGAAAAATACATTGATTTATAGTATTGGTAGTTTTGGTTCAAAAATTTTGTCATTTCTGTTATTGCCGCTGTTTTCACTCTATTTAACGACAGTGGAAATGGGGCAATATGATTTGATTTTAACATTTGTTTTATTGGTTACCCCATTAATAACATTGCAATTATCTGATGCAATTTATCGTTGGTTGATTGCGACAGATAAAACAAGCAGTGCCGAACAGGTCATTACAACGGCATTAAGTTTATTCCTCGTTGCAACGATCATTACATTTATTGTTGTGGGAATTGTTGTCTATTTTGAACCACAACCTTATGTATTGGAAACAATGTTATTTCTTTTCTTTTCTGCACTTTTTTTTATTTTACAACAAGTATTACGCGGATTGGGATTAACACAAAAATTTGCACTAATTGGAATTTTATATTCGTTATTGCTGTTATTGTTTTCATTAGTATTTTTATGGGTATGCAATAACAAATTGCAAGCTGTATTATTAGCAATGATTGTAGCCAATATTGTTGTGAATATTATTATTTTATGGCGTTGGAAAATTTACCATTATTTATCAGGAAAATATATTGATAAAAAATTAATTATACCGATGTTAAGTTATTCTTTGCCATTAGTTCCCAATGCAGTGAGCTGGTGGTTAATGACGATGGCAAATAAGTATATTATTTTCCAACAGTTAAATACAGTAGCAAACGGTATTTATGCGATTTCATCACGATTGCCTAGCATTTTAATGATTATTTTTTCACTCTTTTTATTAGCGTGGCAAGATGTTATCTTAAAAGATGATAAAGCGGATTATCGTGAGATAACAACAAATACATTTTCACAATTATCCAAATTTATGTTCTCGATAGGTTTAATTTTTATCAGCATTAGTGAACCATTAATTCATTATCTTTTTTCATCCCAATTTTATGAAGCGTGGCAATATATGCCGATTTTGGTGTTAGCAACGATATTCACTTCATTCTGCGCCTTTTTAGGCACGGCATATCAACAGAAAAAAAATACATTAAAAATATTAATAACGACAATTATTGGTGCGGTTGTTAATATTATGATTAGCTATTTCTTAATTGAATATATTGGGTTATTTGCAGCAGCATTGGGAACGTTATTAAGTTTTATTTTGGTATTTGTTATTCGTCAGCAGGATGTAAAAAGTTTTTATCCGGTTGTTTTAACCGTTAAATCTTTTTGGTTACCATTCATTTTAAGTCTGGTTTATTGTTATCTTGTTAGCTTAAATCAAATGTCTATTAATTGGAGTTTGTTTGTAATCGCATTAATTATTTCTTTATTATTAAACCAGCAATTACTCGGCAAAATCTTACAGAAGTTAAAAGGGAGAATTTTATGATTAATCCAAATAGAAAGCAGTTATCCCGCTTAAGTGAAATTATTTATGATCGTCTTGATCCATTAATTGATGGAGATTATGTTTTATTAGACATTCCGGATCATCAAAATATTGGTGATCAAGCAATTTGGGCAGGTGAGCTGGCGTATTTATCTCGACTTCCACATAAACTCAAATATTCAGCACCTTATTACAATGTCGATATGAAGAAAATTGATAAGGATGATATTATTTTATTTCACGGTGGTGGTAATTTTGGTGATGTATGGGATGTATGCCAAAAATTAAGAGAGAATGTTATTTCTCATTGTCGTGAAAATAAAATTATTGTTTTCCCACAAACGGTTTATTTCCAATCACAACAAAATTTAGAAAAGAGTGCTGAAATTTTCAATGCACACGGTAATGTGACTATTTGTGCAAGGGATCAGGTTTCTTATGGGATTTTGAATAAATATTTTACAAAATGTCAGATTTTGCTCTTGCCTGATATGGCATTCTGTTTAAATTTGGATAATTTTATTCAAGAAGAAAAAAACGGCAAAACATTATTTGTAAAACGTACAGATAAAGAGTTAAATACAACAGCGGATTATCACGAAGTAGCCGAAGTGGAAAATGTAACGGTTTCTGATTGGCCAAGTTTTGAAAAAGAGTTTAAACAACTGATTAAATATAATCCTAATTTTTCCGCTTTTGGTTTTAGAGAGTTTTTATTTAAAGTGGCTAATCGGATGCCAATATTTATGCCGCTTTATTGCCAGCCAATTGAAAAAATAGAAAATCGTCGAGAATTTTATATGGAATTGGGAATTAATTTCCTTAATCATTACGATACTATTTATACTACGCGTTTACACTGTTTTATTTTAGGTATTCTTTTAGGAAAAACAGTTTATATTTATGATAATTCTTATGGTAAGAACGCTTCGTTCTATCAGACGTGGCTACAAGATTTTGAACAATGTTATTTATTGAATGAGTCAAAATAATGAAAAATGAAGCTTTAGTTTCAGTTATTATTCCCTGTTATAATGCTGAAAAATATATTGAAGCAGCGGTAATGTCGATTTTACAACAGAGCTACCACCATTTAGAAGTTATTGTTATAAATGATGGTTCTACTGATAAATCAGCGGAAATTTTATTGCAATTTGCTCAGCAGGATTTACGTGTTCGTTATATTGAAAATGAAAAAAATCTAGGGTTAATTGCAACTTTAAATAAAGGTATCCAGTTGGCACAAGGGAAATATATTGCACGAATGGATGCTGATGATATAGCGTTGCCGGATCGTATTGAAAAGCAGGCGGATTTTTTATCACTTCACCCGAATATTGCCGTATTAGGTGGTGCAATGAAAACATTTGGTGAAAATGTTCAATCTGAAATTTTAGCATTACCGACAGAAGATAATGAAATAAAAGCTTATTTATTTTTAGCTTCAGCCTTTAATCATCCGACAGTGATGTTTAATTTATCTGTATTGGATCGTGATGATATTTTTTATCAACAGCAATATTATCGTGCAGAAGATTATGGCTTATGGATACATTTATTGGCGAAAGGATATCAATTTGCTAATTTAAAAGATGTGGTATTGAATTACCGCATATTGGAAAATAGTGAAACACGGCTATTAGCAAAAAATCTTGAGCAACGTAATCAGATAATATCAAAAATTCATCATTATTTATTGACTCATCTTAAATTATCATTAACAGATAATGAAATATTACAATATTCTTTGTCTACGAATAGAGCTAATATTGCGCAATTAAATTTAATGATGTTGTGTCATATTTATCGCAAGATCAGCAGAACAGTGAGTTATCCAGTGGGTAAATTATTGTTTACCCGATGGATCAAACTTTTAGGTTTAAAATGGCTGAGAAAATAGGTATAGCTAAGTGAGGAAAATAATGAGAAAAATTATATTTTATTGGTTATTTCTCACTTGGTTATTTAATATCAAATATAATTTTATTCCATTGCATCCATCATTTACGATGGGTGTAATTGGTCTTTATTTAGCATTCCAAAATTATATTAACCGAGAGCGTATCGCAGTGAATGTACTGCCGCTAGCTTTTTTATTTGTGCCTTTCGCCTTTTCATTATTGCCGGCAAAATTATTAAATCCTAGTGGGTTTGAAGTTGCTTATTTAATCCAAAATGGATTAACGCCTATTGTTTATCTGTTTGCTGCTTATTTTCTCTATTGTTTTGCTACTTGGATTTATCAACCTGTTGATTACCAGAGATTAACTTCTATCTGGATTACTGCAGTTGTAATTCAGTCAATATTGACAATTGGTGTCAATATATTGCCTTTTATGCAACAATTATTATTGTTTTTGATTAAGTATAGTGAAGGTCGGGGGTTAATCATTGCTTCATTGGAACAAGGAAATCGATTTATCGGCTTTGGAACACAATTTTTTGGAGCAGGGATTATTTATGCCTTTACTTTAATTTTATTGAGTTTCCGCTTATCAAAACAGAGAAAGAGTATTTTATTTATTCGTGATCTGATTTTATTTGCATTTATCAGTTTAGTCGGTTTACTGTTAGCGAGAACAGTGCTTGTCGGTATTGTGATTGGTGCAGTAATTTTCTGTTTTCAGCGTTACTTTATTAATTATTATCGATTGGCGTTATTTTGTTTCTTATTGATTCCGGGCGTGTTGCTATTGTTATTATTGTTCCTTTATGCTGTATTAAATAATTTACTTGGAATTGATTTAATGCATTCTAAATTATTCTACTTTGCAGCAGAACTCTTTATTAATCTATTTTCCGGACAAGGACTAGAAACAGAATCAACGGATATTCTATTGGAGATGTATCAAATTCTACCGACAACATTGACAACTTGGTTGGTTGGTGACGGATTTTATTTAGCACAAAATAGTGTCGACGGCCTTTATTATATGGGAACGGATGTCGGTTATTTGAGGATTATTTTTTCAACCGGAATTATTGGCGTGGTCATTAATATTGCTGTGCACGCTTATTTGTGTGCTAAAACAATGGCAATTACACCATCAAGAGCAATCCTTTATTTTGCTTTATTGAGTCTTTATTTAATTTTATTGATTAAAGGGATGGTGAGTTTTATTGCTTTATTTGGTTATTTTTATATTGCTGAATTAGCGAATGGAACAGAGAAAAATGCAGAATAATAAAATACATATCTTATATTTTTGTGGTATAGCAGTACACGGTGGAGTAGGTAGTTATTTAAAAACAGTAGCGCAAAATTTCCCACAAGGAAATTATGTCTTGCATATTAGCTATTATGCGCCACAGCGATTTGTTGAATTTGAAAATCAAATTTTAGCAGTTAATCCAAGTGTGCTTTTTCATCATCTACCAATGTTTTCAATTAAAAATTTAATTACCGGAAAATTATGGAAAGCAACCAAGCAGCTTTATCAACAATATCATTTTGATTTAGTCCACGCACATAATCCTTATTTATCTTTTATGCATTTTTATTGTGCAAAACAGAAACATATAGGACGTATTTTACATTCACACAGTAGTCAGCCTTCGGGTAGCAAAATTAAAGCCCTAATTAATCGTTTATTTTATTCATTAACAAAACCATTAGTGACGGATCGAATTGCGTGCAGTCGGGTAGCAGGAGAATTTTTATTTAAAAATCAGCCTTATAGAATTATTTATAATGCGATTGATTGTAATAAATTCATTTTCAAAGCAGATATTAGAGCATTATTACGTCATCAATTTAATTTATCTGATGATACTGTTGTTTTAGGGCACGTTGGTAATTTTGAACCGGTTAAAAATCATCAATTCTTATTAAATTTAATTTCAATATTAGCGAAAAGAACGGAAAATTATAAATTGTTTTTAATTGGTGTCGGTGCCGGAGAAAATACGTGCCGGCAATGGGTACAACAACATAAATTACAGGATAAAGTTGTTTTTTTAGGCTTCCGTAAGGATGTGGCACAATTATTAAATATATTTGATCTCTTTTTATTACCCTCTTTTTTTGAGGGATTTCCGCTTTCTGTATTAGAGGCACAATGTAATGGATTACCTAATTTGATCAGCGATCGAGTTACAGATGAAGTCGCGATTACTGATTTGGTTCAGTTTTATTCAATAGAAAAAATTGATCAATGGATTGAGGCTATTAATGCTGGGCAGACAAATAAGCAGCGTGAGCGCTATGCACAGATTATGTCGGAAAAAGGGTTTTCTATTGAACATCATATACAACAATTAATGGATGTATATCAGCAAGTTTTACAACGTTCACACTGAGTGTGAAGGAGTTTTTAATGAAGTTTTCAGTTTTGATGTCTTTGTATTATAAAGAAAAAGCAGAGTATTTAACGCAATGTTTTGCCAGTTTGGCAGCGCAAACTATGCCGGCGGATGAGATTGTTTTGGTGTTTGATGGGTCGATACCGCAGCAGTTGCAGGATTGCGTTACTGAATGGCAACAGAAATTACCACTTAAAATCGTGCCATTACCGCAGAATGTCGGTTTAGGTAAGGCGTTAAATGCCGGATTGGCAGAGTGCAGCAATGAGTGGGTATTTCGGATGGATACTGATGATCTTTGTGTTCAGGATCGTTTTGCAAAACAGATTGCTTATATTGAAGCTCATCCGGAGGTGTCAATGGTTGGCGGACAAATTGAAGAATTTGATGATGCCAATCCGGGTATTACTTCAATTCGCCGAGTGCCGATTGAAGATGCGGATATCAAAAAAATGGCGCCGGTGCGCAGCCCGTTCAACCATATGGCATTGGCATATAAAAAATCAGCAATTCAAGCAGTGGGCGGTTATCAGCATCACCTTTTTTTAGAAGATTATAATTTATGGTTACGTTTTTTAAGTGCCGGTTATATTGCTCATAATTTGCCAGATATTTTAATTAAAATGCGAGCAGGACAAAATATGTATAATCGCCGTCGTGGTATGCAATATTTTAAGAGTGAATGGAAATTAGCTAAATTAAAGATGAAATTAGGTGTACAAAATCCAATCGGTGCATTAGCAGTATTTTTTGTGCGTGCTTTTACCCGAATTTTACCGGGAAAAATATTAGGGAAAGTTTATAAATTATTAAGAAAAATTTAGGAATAAAAATGAAAAAAGTGGCATTAATTCCGGTATTTTCATCAGAAAAGTTAATGAATAAAAATGTGTTGATGCTGGAAGGTAAATTGGTTGCCGGTTATAGCATAGAAGCAGCACTGGCAACAAAATGTTTTGAACGAATTATTGTTATTACTGATAAACAACAATATCAAGATGCATTAAACACTTACCCTATCGATGTTTTTCAAGTAGAAAAACCGATTTGTTCAGTACAGGCATTATTGACTATTTGGCAACAATTAGATCCAAAGGTAAAACAAAATGATTATGCCGTGATTTTAATGCCTGAAACACCGCTACGCACAACCGAACAGATCGTGCAATGTTGTCAATTATTCGAACAACAGGAAACAGATTATTTATATTCTATTGATCCAAAAAAACAGGAAAATCATTCAATTTATTTGTATCGATTACCATTTTATACGTTAAATAAATTGGCGAATATTCAAACTTATATGATGGATAAAGAAGGATCATTATTTATTGAAGATAGCTTTGAATATGAATGGGTAAAAGCAATTTTGCAATTAAGAATAAAAAATCAAACTTCTTTATTAAATGTTCAACGTAGAATAAGAGAAAAATCTAAAGATTTTAATCGTATTTCCGATATTACATTGGTAGGGCATTCTCTTTGGGATTATTGGCAAATTGAACAGTTAAATAATATTGAAGTGAACAATTTAGGCATCGGTGGCATTACCACTCAACAATATGTTGAACTAATTTTACAGAAGCGATTAATAAAAGGGTTAGGAAAAGATACCTTAATATTTTTAGGTATTAATGAAATGTTTCGTGTTGGTTGGCACGCAGAAGATACGCTTTATTGGTTGGATCAAACAGTGCAATATTTGAGAAAAATTAATGCAGAAAGCCGACTCTATTTAATGGAAGTGAGTTATGTTGCTTTTAAACGAGAAGTTAACAGTAAGATGATTGATGATTTTAATCAGCAATTGAGAGATTATTTTTCTGATAAAAATATTACATTGGTTGATGTGAACAGTGTTTTGCAGGATCAATATCATCAATTAGACTTAGCATTCACTTCTGATGGATTGCATTTTAATCCTATTGGATATAAAAAATTAGCCACCTTATTGCAAACTGTATTATTTAATTAGGACTTAATAGATGCTGCAATTAAAGCTACCAGTAAAATTACTTATTTTTTCAATTTTTTTATTTTTATTTTTCCGATTATTATTTATTGGATTATATCCAGATTATTTTCTTGATCAGATTAGTATAAAAGAGCTATTACAATCTTTTTTGTATGGAATTAGATTTGATCTTAATATTAGTGTTATTTTCTTGTCTCCTATTTTATTAATTAGTATATTACCTTTTTCTATAATTGGTTCTTTAAGATTTCAAAAGGTTTTATCTTATTTATCACTAATTGTTTTCATTGTTTTTTCTATTGTTTCTTTGATAGATTTGGCTTATTTTGGTGAAGTGTATCGTCATTT
This sequence comes from Gallibacterium anatis DSM 16844 = F 149, assembly GCF_000379785.1. GTDB lineage: Bacteria > Pseudomonadota > Gammaproteobacteria > Enterobacterales > Pasteurellaceae > Gallibacterium > Gallibacterium anatis. Next base: position 38,026 of record NZ_KB903676.1, read on the forward strand.
AGGTAGAGAAATCTTTTTAGTTAATAAAGATATAGGTTTTCTTTTTGATGTTGCTTTTAAATCACGTTTGCTATACACCATTTTAGGATTTCTTATATTAGGGATGATAATATTAAGTTATGTTATTTTTATTATTTATCCATTAAAAAATAGTGTAAATTTGAATTCGAGCTCTATATTTTCCCGAAGTTTATTAGGAGTTGCTTTTCTTATTTTTTGTTTCTGGTTGGCACGAGGAATGATTATTCAAGGTAGACCGATTAGTTATGCGGATGCTTTCGAGAATACAACATCATCTTCACAAGCTAATCTAGTTTTAAATAGTCCATTTGTGGTGTGGAAGCAGCTTCGTAAGCAAGAAAAATTAGGTCCAATAAATTTATTAACTGATAAAGAAAAAGATCAGTTTTCTTTTAAAGATGATACATTTTTATTCCAGTCAAATGAAAAAGAAAATTATAAGAATATAGTTTTTATTTTACTAGAAAGTTGGAGTTATAAATATATTGATGGTTTAGCACATCGTAATTATAACGTCACACCTTTTATCGATTCATTAATTGAAAAATCAATGGTTTGGGATAATTATTATGCTGCAGGGAAAAGGAGTATTATTGGCATTCAAGCAGTTTTGTCGTCTGTGCCGGCATTAAATAATCATCCGGTATTGGGTTTTGGATTGGAATTAAATAAGATAAGTAGGATTGGTAAAATATTAAACGATCATCAGTATCGCACTATTATGATGCAGACATCCAACCGTAGATCTTTCAATGTGAACAGTATTGCTAATGTTCTCGGATTTCAAGAATATTATGGCAAGGAAGATGTACCTATTATAAAAAAATATCCACAGGAACCACCACATTTCGGCTGGGATTATGATAGCCTACAATTTTTATTAAATAAATTAAATGAAACACCAGAAAGCAAACCTTTCTTCGCTTTTTTATTTACCGGATCTACACACGAACCGTTTGCTGATGCTGGTAAAGCGTTTCATATTTATCCGCATAATCAATCTAATGAAAATGGTTTTTTAAATACGCTTCGTTATTCTGATTGGTCATTGGAACAATTTATGAAAGCAGCTGAAAAACAGCCTTGGTATAACAATACTATTTTTATTTTTACTGCGGATCATACATTAAATTCATTACCTTCAGAAAATTTAAAAGAGCAGTTTCATATTCCGTTGATCGTTTATTCACCGGATGGCAGTTTATCGGCAAAAAGAGAATCTCAATTTGCTTCACAATATGATTTATTTCCAACAATATTGGATTTATTGGGTATCGATACGCCGATATCTACTTTCGGACAATCTTTATTACATCCAAAAACAACAACACCGACATTATTTGTCGGTAACGGACAAATTATTGGTATGATCAGTCCTGCCGGAACAGCTACTTTTTTAGAACAGAAGCAGTTGTCTATAAGTAATGATAATGATGAATTAAGACAGCAAATATTAAAATTTAAACAAAGAGTTACTTTAGCAGATATGATGTTGGATAATAATCAATGGGCTAAGTAAAGGGAGATAAATATGCAACAGCTAAATTCGGAAAATAAAAATATAGATCAGCAAGAATTGGATAAATTTGCCAAAATGGCGGCGAGTTGGTGGGATTTAAATGGTGATTTTAAACCAATTCATCAATTAAACCCTTTGCGTTTGAATTATATTTTGCAGCACAGCAATGGTTTGAATGGGAAAAAAGTGCTGGATGTCGGTTGTGGTGGCGGTATTTTGTCTGAAAGTATGGCAAAATCCGGCGCAAATGTAACCGGTATTGATATGAGTCCACAGCCGCTTGCCGTTGCCAAACAACATGCACAAGACAATAATTTAATAATCGATTATCAGCAATCTACAATTGAGGATTTTTTACAGCAACATCAACAACTTCAAGCAGAAAAATTTGATGTGATTACCTGTATGGAGATGTTGGAGCACGTTCCTGATCCGCTCTCAATTATTCGTAGTTGTCGGCAGTTATTAAAACCTGATGGCGTATTGTTTATGTCTACCATTAATCGCACTTTGAAAGCTTGGGCATTAGTGGTGATTGGCGCAGAATATATTTTGAAAATGTTGCCACAAGGCACGCACGATTATGAAAAATTTATTAAACCGGCGGAATTATTGGCTTATTGTGATCAAGTCGGACTAACCTGTCAACAGTTGAAAGGTTATCACTATAATCCGCTTACCGGTAATTTTTGGCTTAATGACGATGTTAGCGCCAATTATTGGGGAGTATTTTGCCATAGTCAGAATGAGGTATAACAATGTTGTGTGCTATTTATAAAAGTTGCAGAAAAGATGGAATGTATCTTTATATTGAAAAAAGAGATGATTTTTCATCAGTACCTGAGTCATTATTAAACGCTTTTGGGACACCTCAATTTGTGATGTTGTTCAATTTAGACGGAAAAAAGAAATTAATTCATACAGATAATCAAAATGTTAAAGAGCAGATTGAGCAAAATGGATTCTACTTACAGATGCCTCCGCCGGTAGAAGATCTCTTGAAAACACTTAAAAATTAGTTAATTCTTCCGCAATACAAATAGCGATATTTGTTGTTTTTAATAAAAATATCGCTTTTCTTCTCTTATCTTAATATCATTTACACAGTAAAGGTAAGACAAGGGATTGCAGATAAAAGAGAAGACAACGTAAATATTGTTCTTATCGTGGAGAAGTAGGTAATATCGCGCCGAATCACTTACAACGAGACTTCCACGCCACCGTTCCGCACTAGAAATGGTTGACCGATGTTACATTCATAACAAGGTGTGTAGTATCAAATGTTAAGTTATCAACAGCTACCCACTCAGCACAATATTGTGCTGAATATGTCGAGGAAAGAAAATTGTTTAGATAATGCTGCTATGGAAAGTTTCTTTGGTCGGATGAAGGTGAAATGTTTTTATAACAACACCTTCGAAAGCATTGAAGAACTGGAATTTGTTATCAAAGAATATGTTCGTTATTACAATGAAAACAGAATTTAATTAACATTAAATGGACTGAGTCCTGTTCAATACAGAATTCAGTCCTTAAAACAATAGCCAAACTTTTCGGGATCAGAGCATTCAACTCTTTTGCTTTTTTTCTTTATTTATATTGTTTACGGCAAAATGGAGTAGTGATATTAAATTTTCTGTTTATACAAGCTAACATATTGATTATATTGAGTTTATTTGAAAGGTGTTTTTAAATATTTCTATCCTTACGTGTAAATTTACATTTCTTTGTTAAAATTTACTTGCACCCTCTAAAACTTATGTACACTCCTACGTAAATTAACTTAATCCTGAAGGAGTATTTAAAAAATGAAAAAATTGCTTTTAACAACTTTAGTCGTCGCAGGTTTGAGCTTATCGGCACAAGGTGCGTTTGCGGATGATCCGCCAGCATAAAAAGGCACTATTACTATCACCGGTAAAATTGTGGATACTACTTGTACAATTAATGGTGGCACTGGTGCTGATATTCCTGTTACCTTAGCTACAATTTCTAAATCTGCATTGCCTAACCAAGGTGCTACCGCAATGGATACTCCATTTGAAATTAAACTAACAGATTGTACTAAAACAGGAGGCGGAGCATTTTCTGCTAACGAAAAAATTTATGCTGCCTTTATTAATGATCCTCTAAAAGTGAGTACAGAAGGGCGTTTGCTTAATAAAGCCACTGATAGTCCAGCCACTGACGTGACTATTGAAATTGCTAATAATGCTTCCGATAACACTACAGTAATTGATATTTCTAAATCAGCTACTGCACAAGGCTCTAAAACTGTAGCAATAAGTGGCTCTTCACCAACTGGGTCTGCGACTTTACAATATAAAGTACGTTATTATGCAGAAAGTAATGCTGTTAGTGCTGGTAATGTTAGAGGTCAAGTTGATTATATGATCGCATACGAATAATCTATGTTCTAGTTCTTTTTCGGGCAGATATTCTGCCCGATTTTTTATCATCTTTGTATTTGTTGGCGGATGTTTATGTTAAAAAAAAGATTTGCTACGATTTTTATATTGGCTGCTTTCTGGGCTTCTTCCTCGACAGCAAATATTGTTATTACAGGCACGCGGGTAATTTATCCATCTGATGCCAAAAATGTGAGTGTTCAATTAACCAATGTAGGCGACTCGCCTTCATTAGTGCAAGCTTGGATTGATGATGGTGATGCTAATACACCACCAGAAAAAATTCAAACGCCCTTTGTGATTACACCGCCTATTTCTCGTGTTGATGGGAATAAAGGTCAAACATTGCGTTTAATTTATACGGGGGGATCATTGCCTTCAGATCGGGAATCACTTTTTTATTTAAATGTGTTAGATATTCCACCGTCGCCAAAAGATAAGAGCAAAAATTATTTACAAATTGCATTACGCAGCCGTATTAAGCTATTTTACCGCCCTGCGAATCTCTCTCTTTCACCATCAGAAGCTTATACCAAAGTAAAATGGCAATTAAAAGGTAAACAATTACAAGTGGATAATCCAACACCATATTACATTACCTATGTCGGTGCGGGTGTCGGTCAAGGGAAAAATATGGCTAAAACCTCACGAGCTAATATGATTGCACCGTTTTCTAAAGCTGTTTTTGAATTGAACAAAGTTCCTTCAGGAAAAAATACTACTGTACAATGGGATATTCTTAATGACTATGGTAGTGATTCGCTTGGAAGCAGCCCATTACAACATTAATGCCTAATGATTATGCGAAATATTTTCTTACCCTTAACAAAATTTAGACGTAGCTATATATCATTGGTGCTATTTAGTTTAGTAGTTGTTGCATCAATAGTTATGCTAGTGACTACGTTGAATTTGACCCTGGATTCTTATACGGCACTGAAGCTCAAAAAAATATTGATATTCAACGATTCAGTTATGGGAATCCTATTCCTGCTGGTGAATATCTTGCGGATGTTTATGTAAATAATGAGTTACGTGGGCGTATCACTTTACAATTTGTGGAGCTTCTGATCAAAAATCTATCGGACTTTGTGCTACACCAACGTTGTTAACATTATTAGATTTAAAATCTGCTGCGTTTTCAGGTAAAACTCATCAAGTTAAGCAATGTCGCTTATTTGCACCACAAGTGCCAGAGGCAAAAGTAAATTTTGATGCTGGGCAATTGCGATTAGATGTGGATATTGCTCAGGCTCTAGTTGTGCAACGTCCAAAAGGTTATATCTCACCTGCACAATGGCAAGATGGTATTCCTGTGGCATTTTTACGTTACAACGCTAGCCATTATCGCTACCAATACAGTGATCAAAATTTTTATCAAAGCTATCTAGGCATTGAGTCAGGTATAAACTTGTTTGGTTGGGCATTACGTCATCGTGGGTCTATGAGTAGGAGTCCGCAACAAGATTCTCATTACCAACGGATCGCTACTTACTTACAACACGATGTTGCCGCACTTCGTGGGCAATTAACTATCGGTGATTTATATACTAATGGCGTTTTGATGGATAGTTTGTCACTGCGTGGAATAAAGTTAGCATCTGATGATAGAATGTTGGCTAGTTCTGAACGCGGTTATGCTCCCGTTATTCGTGGCGTTGCGAATAGCAATGCTGTTGTTAGCATACGGCAAAATGGCAATTTATTGCGAGAAGTTTCTGTTCCTCCTGGTGCGTTTTCAATTGATGATCTCTTTCCAACAGGGTATGGTGGCGATATTCAAGTAGAAATTTTAGAAGCAAATGGAGAAAAACGCACTTTTACTGTTCCTTATACTGCGGCAGCACAATTAATTCGTCCAGGTTATAGCCGTTATCAAATTGCTGCTGGACGTTATCGTTATGGTAATGTTGTTTTTGATACAAATGTTGCACAAGCCACTTGGCAGTATGGTTTAACTAATAATTTAACACTGAATCTTGGGGCGATCCTATCTATAGATTACCATTCTGAGCTGTTAGGTCTTTCTTTTAATACACCGATTAATACACCGATTGGAGCATTTGCGGCAAATGCAACGCTCTCTAATGCAACTTTTCATAATCTTGATCAAAAATTTAAGGGATACAATCTTTATTTTAGTTATAACACGCATATCGAACCAACAAATACAAACGTTACTTTAGCTGCATATCGTTATTTATCACGCGATTACTTCAGTTTACAAGATGTCATTTTAGCAAATGGACGGAATTTTGCTTACGAAAACGGACTGAATTTATCATTGAATAGCTATCGCCCAAAAAATCAATTTCAGGTATCTGTAAGTCAAACATTTAAAGACGGATGGGGTGGGGCTTATATTACTGGAAGTACGTTTACCTATTGGGGAACAAAGCAAAAACGCAATGAATACCAAATTGGCTATAGCAATAATTACAAGAAATTAAATTATAGTCTGTCATTTTCTCAATCAATTAATAATGATGGCAACAATGATAAACGAATTTATCTTTCTTTATCATTGCCATTAGGTGATAACGCTAATGGCTCTTATCTTTCACAAGATATTAGCCATAGCGTTAAGGATGGCTATTCTGCCTATACGTCATTATCTGGTACATTGGGTGAACAACAGCGTTATACCTATACTCTCTCTGTCAGTAAGCAACAACAAAGTGATGTTAGTTCAATTGCTTTTAGTAACACCTATTCTAGTTCTTTTGCCCGTCTTAATGGTTCATGGAGTCGTAGTAATAAAGGTAATCAACAAATGTCTGTTGGTGCTTCTGGAGCTGTTGTAGCTCATCCAAAAGGCATTACATTATCCAATGATTTAGGTGACAACTTTGCGATTATTCACGCTAAAGGTGCAAAAGGTGCGTTGATTAATAGCTCAATAGGTAATGAAATTGATTATTTTGGTAATGGTATCGTGCCATATGTTGAACCATATACTATCAATTATATAGGTTTAGATGGCAATAATTTGCCGAGTTCTGTTGAATTAGCTGCTACCGAGCAACAAGTTATTCCTCGTGCTAACCAAGCACTTTTAATTAATTTTGCAACCACAGCAGGCTCAGCCGTGTTCTTTGAAATCGAAAACAAAGAACAATTGCCACCATTAGGAACAGAAGTATTTGATCAAAATGAGAAATCTATTGGCGTTGTTGCACAAGGTGGGCAAAATTTATACCAGAGGTATTGCTGAAAAAGGTGAGCTTCATCTCAGTTGGGAGGGGCATCGCTGTCGAGCGAATTATCAGTTACCAGAACAAGAAGACGGTAAATTACTTATCGTGCCAATACAATGCCAATTTTATTAAAAGGGGAAAAAATGAAAGGGAAAATAATTCATTGGTTTATATCAATGATGGCTTTAGTGATTTTGTTTAAACCATCATTTTCTTTTGCCTATAAATTTGATGGGATAGAGGTTGGAGGACCAAGAGGAGTACCAACACAAGAAAAATATATTAGCGCTAATTATAATCGTGTTGGTTATAATGAGGTGGTTTATCGTTGGAATATAGGTGAAATAATGGCGGGAAACTACTGTAGGCAACGTGCTGGTGTAATGAATCCAGTGGATAAATATTAGTTAGAAATTAAATATTTTGATACACAAGAAAAAAATAGTCAGTATTTTGAAAGAAGGTTACTGGAAGTAAATAATCGTCTAGTAACAATTAATGATGCAAGCTCATATCAATTTGCTATTGTTGAGCGTGGACAATCATTAATATTTGATTTAAGACTAAAGCTAAAAGATACTTTTCTCTATAGTACAACGCCAGCGGATATTTCTATTCCAGCAGGCACGCCATTGGCAATCATTACGATGTTATGTGTGGATAAAACGACAACAGGTAATACCGTAGCGGATTATGAAGCTAATGATAATAGGGATTATAAAAAAAAACTCATTCTCTATGATAAAAGTTACCTCCACGAATGAGGCAACCTTTAGTTTTGCCCGAACCTGCACACTGGAAAATAATGACCAAACGGTTACACTAAAAGATGTGACTGTAAAAGAACTTAATGAGAATGACGAAGTGCTAGGTAACACTTTTGATATTGGGCTTAATTGCCCCGGAGGAAGTGTAAAAAATGCTTATATTCTCTTTACTGATGCTAATCCTCCATCAAATACAGACACTCTACCTGTTGGGGCATTAAATTCACCTGAAACCGATGCTACACAGACTATATTAAGCGTAAAAGATTCAGTGACTAAACAGTATTTAACTTATAGACAACCTTTAATAGCAAACGGTGATTTTTTTAATAAGCCAACAGGAGCTCAAGCGGCAGGTTTTTACTCATTTAATCAGGAGGCATTAACTATTAATCAAAAGCCTAAGCATCGTTTGATCTGCACCCCAAAAGTTGGACTGATTATCCAACACACAGAGGTGCAGATTTTTTATGACTAAAAACAGCCAAATATTTAAAAATCTGTTTTTTTACCATCCAGAAAATCTGACCAGAATGAGGAAAAGCAAGCGCTCAGAGTGCTTTCCTCATTCTCTTTGGGCAAACAAAGACAACCCTACGGGTTGAACGTTGCTTTAGCAACGGCACGAAGTGCAAGGCGCAGCCGCAGTAAAATGGGGTCGCTCTTTAGGGCGAAATCTAAGCCTTAATACAAAACCAAAACATTAACATCCCCACCATAATGCATTACAATAACATCCCAAATTTCTAACAACATAATCAAGCAAAATGTTCAAAAAAGCAGTACTCACAGTTCTCACCTTAGCGTTGGTGGGCTGTGGCAGTTCCACTAATAAAACGCCATCCGATGTTAATTATTCCCAGCCACGTTCAGTTGCCAACTTTGATCAATATGTCGATTATCTGCGTCAACAGGCAGTAAAACAGGGCGTTGATGCCAATGTGGCATATTCTCAACAAAATATCCATTTTGTTGAACGTTCGATTGAATTGGATCAACAGCAGGCGGGGCGTAAACGTACCGCTAAACCGAGCCAACCTAACCCGAACGGTGTGACGAATTACCTCAATCGTGTGCTGACAATGAATAAAATTGCATTGGCGGTGCGTTATTACAATGAACAAAATCAAGAAATTATGACCGCCAGTCGCCGCTTCGGGGTGCAACCGCAATATTTAGTGGCATTGTGGGGAATGGAAAGCAGCTTCGGACGTTATCAAGGCAATTTTGATGTGTTGTCGGTATTGGCGACATTAGCCTTTGAAGGCAGACGGGAATCACTGTTTGCACCGGAATTTATTAAAGCGTTGAAAATTATTGACCGTGGACATATTGAACGTGAAAAAATGAAAGGGTCGTGGGCAGGTGCAATGGGGCAAACGCAATTTATGCCGAGTTCCTATTTAAGTTATGCCAACGACGGGGATGGTGACGGTATCGCTGATATTTGGACCAATTATTATGATGCTTTTGCTTCGATCGCTAATTATTTAGCTACCGTTGGTTGGAATGATAAATTGCCGTGGGGCGTTGAAGTTCATCTTTCTACTTGGATTGATCCTTCATTAAGTGGAATAGAAAAATATAAAGCAAAATCAGTCAGTGATTGGTTGAAACGAGGCGTTGTTGTGCCGCAAGACAATTTTTCACAGCAGGTGTTGGTGCAACTGCAATCTGCTCCGGTTTGGTTAGTGTTGCCAAACGGCTTGGCAGGACGGGCATTTTTAGTATCTCAGAATTTTAAAACCATTATGGACTGGAATAAATCTTATTACTTTGCTATTAGTATCGGTAAGTTTGCCGATGCAATAGCACAACGAGTGATGTTGTGATGTTAACAACTGTTTGTATCTAAACTCCGTTTCTAGCGGAGTTTTTTATGAAATTTAGTCTTGTTTATGGTTTTATCTTGTTCAAGAAAGAAGAGTAGACAACGGAAACTTTGAATAAAGTTTAATAATAAAAAGGAGAATATTAAGGATTATCTGAGATAATATGAAAAGGATGGCGGAGGAAAAGAGATTCGAACTCTTGGAGGACGTAAATCCTCGCCGGTTTTCAAGACCGGTGCCTTCAACCACTCGACCATTCCTCCGCAGGATAGCTTGTTTTCAGCGATGTGAAATATAGTATAGTTCAGAGAGCGAGTAAATAAAAATTTGTAAAAATAGGTTTGATAGCACGCTTTTTGAGCTTTATGTGCTTTTTTTACACTTTATGCTTTTCTTACACCTATTTTGATTGACTTTTAATGTTGAAATTATTACCGTTATCAGGTTATTTTTGGATAGTTAAGGAGACTGAACTTTATGCAACAAAAAATTGTTATTGATACTCGAGAAAGCACTTCTTCCGTGTTAAGTACTAATCGTGTATTGCGCAACACCTATTTTCTATTGGCGTTAACTATCGCTTTTTCTGCGTTAACCGCTTATTTATCAATGGCATTTAATTTGCCGTATCCGGGATTAATCGTGATGTTGGTCGGATTTTATGGTTTGCTGTTTTTAACTTATAAATTCGCTAACAGCGGTTTAGGCATTTTAGCAACGTTTGCCTTTACCGGCTTTTTAGGCTACACCTTAGGACCGATTTTAAATATTTATGTCAGTCAAGGATTGGGCGATCTTGTGGTGACCGCATTGGGCGGCACAGCATTAGTCTTTTTTGCTTGTTCGGCTTATGTTTTAACCACGAAAAAAGATATGTCATTCCTTTCCGGTATGATGTTTTCACTTTTCATTGTGTTAATCGTTGGGATGATTGCCGGCTTGATTTTTAACCTTCCGGCATTGCATTTAGCGATTAGTGCCTTATTTATTGTGTTCTCAAGCGGCGCAATTTTATTGGAAACCAGTAATATTATTCACGGCGGAGAAACCAATTATATTCGTGCAACAGTCAGCATTTATGTTTCGCTTTATAACATTTTTGTCAGCTTGCTCAATATCTTATCCGCTAATCGTGATTAATATTCAATGAATAAAGGAAACCGCATCAATCGATGCGGTCAGACCGCTGACAAACCCATCTTTCCAAAATCATTTGATAAAAGTGGGTTTGTTTTTTTACTTTGTCGCTTTTCTCTTGCTTTTCCTTTCAGATAA
>NZ_KB903677.1 GCF_000379785.1 Gallibacterium anatis DSM 16844 = F 149
TCAGGGCAGGACATGTCCGTAGAGCTTGTGAAGTGAACTTCATTAGAAGTCAGCAACAAGAACCCACCGAGAGTAGCCCATTGCTTGCAATGGGCACTAGTAGGAATCCCCGTCCTTTAGGGCGGGGAGGATGTCAATCTTATTTAATAATGTTATTTGCCACTGTCGCCATAGTTATTAAGCACACGCGCACTAGGGTCATTTACATTGCACCCTTCCCATTCTTTATTCGGCATCCAGAAACTTTTAATCCAATGGCTTTGCCCCGGATAGAATTTTTCAAAAATATCACGATATAAAAGGGACTCTTTAGTAAATGGTGTGCCATATGGATATTTTTGTTTTGCCTGCGCCAACTCTTCATCGCTGTATTTGCTTTCGGCAAACGCTTTCAAATGGTCAACCATCGAATGCCCTACTGCATCACTGAATGCTGCTTTTTCTCGATATAAAATGTTATCCGGCAGATAGTTTGTCCCCTCAAAGGCTTTGCGTAATAAATATTTCCCTTTGTTGTAAACATTCATTTTTTTCTCAGGGTTAATGCTCATTGCATAATCAACAAAATCAATATCACCAAATGGTACGCGTGCTTCCAATGAGTTAGCAGCTAAACAGCGATCAGCCCGTAGTACATCATACATATATAATTCACGAATACGTTTTTGTGCTTCCTTTTGAAATTCTGCGGCATTCGGGGCAAAGTCAGTATATTTATAACCAAAAATTTCATCACTCACTTCACCAGTCAAAAGCACTTTTAAGTCTGTTTTTTCGTGAATATATTTACACACCAAATACATTCCAATACTGGCTCGAATGGTAGTAATATCCCAAGTTTCTAAATGCCAGATAACTTTTTCCAACGCATCCAACACTTCATCTTTGCTCATAATGACTTCGGTATGTTCTGTACCAAGGTAATCAGCAACTTCTTTGGCATATTTTAAATCAATAGGATCAGTATCCATTCCAATGGCAAAAGTTTTAATTGGTTTATCTAAATAATTTTGTGCAATCGCACACACTAAAGAGGAATCCAAGCCACCGCTTAATAAAAATCCGAGCGGTGCATCCGAATGCAAACGCTTAATCACTGCTGTTTCAAGTTTTGTTTTTAATGTTTGTGTAATGGTCTCTAGCGACTGATCACGAATAACTTTCGGATCAGCAATATCGTTGTAGCAAATAAATTCACCGTTTAAATAATAGTGTCCGGGTGGGAACGGTTGAATGTCACGACACCAGCCGATAAGCCCTTTCGCTTCGGAAGAGAATGCGATGCCGCCGCTCTCTTTATCAAAACCATAAAACATTGGGCGAATGCCGATGGGATCACGTCCGGCAATTAAATCGCCGCTATGGCTGTCTTTTAATACTAACGCAAATTCCGCATCTAACATTTTCATCATAACATCCACGCCAACACGTTGATAAAGTGGAATCAGCACTTCACAATCACTGCCAGATTGGAATTGGTAATTACTTGATAATAATGATTTTAGTGCTTCGTAATTATAGATTTCACCATTACAAATTAATGAAATGCCTTCATATTGGAACGGTTGGTTGCCTTGAGAGCTTAAATCCATAATGGATAAACGATGGAAGCCCCAAGTGGCATCATCCGCATAGATAACGGCTTGATGATCCGGCCCACGATGAAAAATATGATCAAAGCTTTGTTTAAAAGCTTTGGACGTTTGTGCTGAAGATGAAAAAACGAATCCACACATACGAAAATCCTCTTATTATTTTTTATATGTTGTTAATGGCTACATATCATAGCAGTAAATTAGATTTTATCTAGTGTTTTTAGCAAAAAATTATTATTTTTTGCTTAATTTATTCTTTGTTGTTTTGTTTTTATCAAAAAATTGCGCTTAAAATTAATTTTTATCTATTTTTACCTTAATTTATGTGCTAAAGCGTTTTGTCATACATTTTGTTATAGTAACGGCTCTAAATTGAGAGGAGGAGTTTTCTATGTTGTCTTGCCCTAAGTGTGAGAAAAAAGTGAATGAAGAGTTGGATTTTTGTCCGTTTTGTCAAACGGCACTACACGATGAAGCTGCAAAGCGCGTTTATCAGCAGAGATTATCGCAGGATGTTGAACATCGTCAGGCAATGAATAAGCAAAATGCAAAAGTACAACTGATTTGGTTTGTGATTTTCGTGGTTGTGATTGGAGGACTATTGTGGTGGAAAAACTGATGGATATAAGAACAAGTGAGTATTGGTTATCTTGGTTTGATCGAACATTAGCTGTAATTTCAGATTATGCTATAAATGTCATCGCATCTATATTGGTGATTTTTTTAGCTCACTTTATTTCAGCTCAAATTAAAAAATTTTATAAAAAACATCTTCACCAAGATTCTTCTAATCAAGTGCATAACATTAACTCAGTTATTGCGTTTACATTACGCATTTTATGCTTGCTGATAGGTTACTTTATTGCAATTCATTTATTAGGGCTACAAGGCGTTTTAACACAAATATTAGCAAGTGCTGGGGTAATCGGTATCGTTGTTGGTTTTGCAACTAAAGAGACTATTGGTAATTTCTTTTCTGGTATGTTAGTGAACATATTAGTGCCGTTTAAAGTTAATGATTGGGTGAATATCAATGGTCAATATGGATGTGTCGAGAAAATAGGGACTTTTGTAACAACGGTGTTAACCGAAGATGGGCAACGAGTGCATATTCCCAATCAACTAATTTATTCACAAAACGTAATAAATTATTCTTCATTAGGAAAAAGAGTTGCGGTGGTTTCTACCGGAGTATCTTATGGTGATGATTTACAAAAAGTTAAAGCGGTTGCATTAGATGAAATTGGGAAATTGTCGGGATTATTATTGGATGAGGAAAATCAGCCTCATTTCTTTTTTACTGAAATAGGCGCTTCTACCTATAATTTTGAATTACGAGTGTGGGTTGAATTTATTGACCACGATCAGTATTTAGAATGTATTCATCAAATGATAATGGCGATTAAAAAACGTTTCGAACAAGAAGATATTTCTATTGCATATAATGTTACAACACTTGATTTTGGTGTAAAAGGTGGGGTTAATTTGTATGATAACCCGATACAAATCAAACAACTGAATTAAGATTAAGATAAAAAAGGAGCATATCTCAATGCTCCTTTTTTGTATTGAATGAAATCACAAGAACAATCTAATTATTTCAAAATTTCATCAATTTTTGCGCTCGCTTTAGCAATGGCTTCGTCTGCTTTATAAGCTAAACCTTCAACGTGAATTAAATCTACATTGCTTAAACCGACAAAACCTAAAACCTGCTTAACCCAATCGCTCATTGTGTCAAATTCTGTACCTTCATATTCACCACCGCTAGTTACAAAAGCGAAAACAGGTACATTCGGTAGTAAACCTTTAGGACCATTTTCGTCATAAGCAAAAGTAATACGAGGACGTGCAATATAATCAACATAGGCTTTAAATGTTGCCGGCGCAGTGAAATTGTAGCGTGGCAAACCAAGTACGATGTAATCCGCCTGTTTTAATTCAGCGATTAATTCATCCGCTAAGGCGATTGCATTACGTTGTTCCTCTGTTTCAGCAATACCGGCACGAATAGCAGCGACAGTTTTAGACGTTAACAACGGCACCGGATTAGCATCTAAATCACGTTCGATAATATTGACTTCCGGCCATTTTGCTCTGGTTTTGGCAATAAATTGGTCGATTAATTGATTAGAAAAACTTTTATCACCATTTACAGAAGTACGTAAAACTAAAACATTACTCATAATAAAAAACTCCTTGCTGATTCAATAAACTATTGTCTGTTTTTAAGGTTGTCTAATGCGAAAGCACCGCTACCGGCAATCGCGATAAAGAGGAAAATAAAGCAGAATAATACTGCCGGTTCACCGCCATTCATCAACGGCAACCAGAAGGTTGATACGGAGGCGTGGAACAGAAAATAAGCAAAAGCCATTTCTCCGGAAAGAATAAATGCGGTGATTCTAGAGAATAAACCCAACACTAATAAAATACCACCGACTAATTCTAAAATGCCGCCGATACCTAATAACGAGAGCACAGATAAGCCGTCAAACGCGGCGACGTGTGGAAGTGCAAATAATTTGGCGCTGCCGTGCAGTAGGAAAGTGTAACCGGCAACGATGCGCAATAAACCTAAACCGTAATGGCTTAATGATTGAGAGTTAGACATAAACTATCCTTTTTTAATTAAGTAGTGAAAACGTGAGTTAGTATATTGATTTCATAATCTGAAAACGATATGGTTTTTAGAAAAGTATTTTTTCTTAATAGGAAATGATAATGGACACTTTACAGAGTATGAAAGTATTTCGACAGATAGTCGAAAAAGGCAGTTTTAGCAAAGCCGCAGAACAGTTGAATCTCTCCACTTCGATGGTAAGCAAGCATTTATCAAATTTAGAGCATTATTTGCAGGCAAAAGTATTGAATAGAACCAGCAGGCGTTTAAGTTTAACTGAAGTGGGCGCGGATTATTATCAATGTTGTGTGGCGGCATTGGATGATCTTGAAGAGGCAAAACAAATAGCAAGTCAAGGAACGATCCATCCGCAAGGGACTTTAAAAATCACTTTACCGGTTTGGTTTGCAACACGGCGTTTCGCAGAATTTTTAGCTGAATATCAACATCGCTATCCTAAAGTCAATTTTCAGCTTTCGTTAGATAATCATCATACCGATTTGGTAGGTCAAGGTTTTGATTTGTCATTAAAAGTTACCGCACATCCAGCAGAAAATTTAATTGTAAAACCCTTAGCCAGCTTGCCGTTTTACTGGGTTGCCAGTCCTAAATATATTCAGCAGTTTGGACAATTGAATGAGCTATCGTGGGCGCAACATAAAGGGTTGATTCCGACTTATACGCACGTTGAGCATCATTTCGTCGATATTATTTCAAGCAATAATACATTAATGTTATACCAGTTGGCATTAGCAGCGCAGGGCATTGCTTATTTACCCAGTTTTTTGTGTGAGGATGATTTGCAGCGTGGTGATTTGCAAATTGTGCCGCATCCGGCAAACCGGAATCATACTTTGTATGCTGCTTATATGAATCGTGAATTTATGAGTGCGAAAGTACGCAGTTTTATCGATTTTATGGCGGAGAAATTTTCAAATTATCCGTTAAGACATTATGATTTTGAGTGAGGACGATAACAAAAAAGTGATGGGAAAACCCCATCACTTTTAAACGATTAAGCTTCTAATGTTTTAGGTTTAATCATTGCATATAACACGCCGGTGACAATACTACCTGCAGCGATAGCGACTAAGTAAAGCAATACCGGTTGAATAGCACCCGGAATGGCAAGTACGAAAATACCACCGTGCGGTGCCATAAGTTGTACACCGAATACCATTGATAATGCGCCGGTCAAAGCACCGCCAATCATACAGCTTGGAATAACGCGCATTGGGTCACGAGCAGCGAACGGGATTGCCCCTTCAGAAATAAAGCATAAGCCAAGAACGAAAGAGGCTTTACCACCTTCCAATTCATTTGCATTGAATTTTTTACGTGCGATAAAGGTTGCAATTCCCATACCTAATGCCGGCACCATACCCGCTGCCATTACAGCCGCCATAGGTAAGTAGGAAGCAGATGCTAATAGACCAACACCAAAAGTATAGGCAGCTTTATTTACAGGACCGCCCATATCGAAACACATCATTGCTCCAAGGATAATGCCAAGCACAACTGCACTGCCTGATTGCATTCCTTTCAAGAATTCAGTCATACTGTTCATTACCCAAGCTACCGGTTCACCAACGATATAAATCATAATTAAACCGACAAACAAAGTAGAAAGGAATGGAATAATCAAAATCGGTTTTAGGGCATTCATTGTTTGTGGCAATTTAACGTGATCATTGATCGCTTTAGCAATATAACCAGCTAAGAAACCAGAAATGATACCACCAATGAATCCAGCACCAAGCGAGCTTGCCAACATCCCGCCAACAAGCCCCGGAGTAAGCCCCGGACGATCTGCAATAGAGTAAGCGATATAACCGGAAAGAATCGGAATCATCAATGCGAATGCGCTACCGCCACCGATTTTCATCAATGCGGCTGCCAATGTTCCTTCTTCTTTGAAAGCTTCGATACCGAATACGAAAGAGAGCGCAATGATAAGACCACCAGCAACCACCATTGGTAACATATGAGAAACACCGGTCATTAAATGGCTATAAATGCCTTTTTTCTCACCTTTTTCTTTGCTTTCAGTTTTCGCCGTGGCGTTATTATCCTGTTTATGGTGATAAACTTTAGCCTCTTTAAACGCTTTTTCAAATTCCTGTGCGGTTTTCTTTAACGCTAAACCGGTTGAAGTGTGGTACATTTTTTTACCATCAAATTTGCTTAAATCAACGTCAATATCGGTAGCGATAAAGGCAAGATCGGCAGCAGCAACATCTTCAGCTGAGATTAAGTTGCTGGCACCAACCTGACCACGAGTTTCGACTTTTACGTTCCAACCCTGTTTTTGGCAATAGGTAGAAATCGCTTCCGCCGCCATAAAAGTATGAGCTACACCGGTAGGACAAGCAGTAACCGCAACGATATTTAATGGGCGATCACTCGCAACGGTTTCGGCTGGAGCGTCTGTTGGTGCTTGATAATCCGTTGCTGATGTGAGGGCTTGTTGTAAGGTTTGCTCCGGTGCATTAAATGCCTGTTCAAATGCGGTTAGATATACTTTTTTACCGGCAAGCGCTGGATTATTTGGTAATTTATCGCCTAACACTAATACAAGATCGGCATCTTGTGCCTGTTCAACCAGTTGGTGGTTTTGCTGATTAGCAACTTTACTAACCATTTGTTTTAACAAGTAAAGCGTTGCATTACCACGTTTTTCTTGTGCTAATAAAAAAATCTTCATAGATTATTCCTCAATTTTGGTGATTTTGACTTGGTCAATAAGTTGATGCAATGCTTGATGATCAGCAACACCAACATTACTTTGTGCAACTGCTAATGCGGAAATGGCAGAAGCGAAACGTAGCGTTTGTTCTTTTGAAAGCTGTTGTTCTGTGCCGTAAATTAAACCGGCAACCATTGAATCACCGGCACCGACAGTGCTCACTACATTGGTGCATTTTGGCGGTTGCGCCTGTAAAACGCCTTCATCATTGATCCATAATGAGCCTTCCGCACCCATTGAAATGATAACGTTAGCGATACCTTGCGCTTTCAACTGCTTAGCGGCATCAATAATTTCTGCTAATGAATTAAGCGGTTTGCCAATCCAAGCTTCCAACTCACGGTGGTTCGGTTTGACTAACCACGGATTAGCTTTTAAACCGGCTGTGAGCGCCGCGTTACTGCTGTCTAAGACCACTTTGGTGTGTTGTCCTAATTGTTGCAACCAAGCGGTAAATGCTTGTGGAGAAATACCTTTAGGCAAACTACCACAGACAGCAACCAAATCGTAATCTTTAAAATCCTGTAGCGATTGTTCAACAAAACATTGCCAATCGGCTTCGGAAACTTGATAACCTAAGAAATTTAAATCGGTGACATCCGCTTCAGTTTCGGTAACTTTCACGTTAATACGTGTTTTCCCGGCGACACGTTGGAAACGATCATCTAAACCAAGTTGTTGGAAAAGTTGGATAAAGTCACCTTGATTTTCCTCTCCGAGAAATCCGCTGACACTGACTGACAAATTTAAGTCGTGTAAGACTTTGGCAACATTAATGCCTTTGCCGGCAGGATAAATGCCCAAAGTTTCAACCGTATTGACTTCACCCAGCTGAATTCGAGGCAAACGACCGACTAAGTCGAAAGCCGTATTTAAGGTAATGGTTGCAATGCGAGGCATTTTACTCTCCTAAACCGGCATTAATTGCTTCGCCGATACCTTTTAATGCCTGTTCCGCATCTTCACCTTGAGCAACGAAACATAAACGTTGACCTTTAGTTGTGCCTAAACCAACCACTTTCATTAAGCTTTTCGCATTAACAAAAGCGGTATCGCGATCAACGTTTTTCACTTGAATGGTGGATTTATATTTTTTCACTTCATTGATGAGAACCGCTGATGGGCGAGCGTGAAGACCGTGCTCATTTTTGATTGTGAAAGTGGCTTCTAATTGGCCGTCTGCAGCTGCTGTTGATGTGTCGGCAGCAGATGTGGTTGTAGTCGAAGCGGCTGGTGCCTCTTCAACTTTACCTTGCAATGCCGCAACAACTTGTGTAGCAGAGCCGTTGAGTAACTGTTGTTGGCATTGCGGATCAAGTAAATTTGCCAGCAGATTTTCAATTTTGTCATCTACGTTGGCGATCGTAATCAAACCGGCAACGGTTTTATTATTGTTTTGGAACGGCTGTTTTGGACGAGCAAATGCAATCGCATTTTTTTGGTTACCGTTGAGGCTGTCGTTCACCCATAAACCGTTGCCTAAAGGTAAAGCGGCGGAAGCGATAACCTCAGTCACAAATTGATTGTCAACTGCTTTGGCTTGTTGCAGATTACCGGCATTGATAGCAGTTAACGTTAATAAGCTGGTGGTGTCGATATTGAGAGAAACCAAAGTTTCATCAACGATATTACCATTATCACCGTTAAAGAGTGCGATAAACTCTTGTGCATCGGTTGTTTTTGCGAGTTTTTCAGCAATATCTTCATCGCCGAGTAAATGCGTTAATTGGCGTAAAATCGCAAGATGTTCGTCTGATTTGGCAGCGATACCTATTACTAAATAAGCAATATTGTCATCGCTCCATTTTACGCCGTTAGGAAATTGGAAAATTTGTACACCGGTCTGTTTTACCAAATGACGGGTATCCAGTGTGCCGTGAGGAATCGCAATACCATTCCCTAAAAATGTTGAAGTTTGTTGTTCACGAGCAAGCATACCTTGCAAATAACCCTCTTCAACCAGCCCTTTTTCAACAAAGGCTTGGGCAACAGCAGTAATCGCTTGTTGTTTATCATCGGCTTGTGCCGCAAGATGGATGTCGTTTTCAACGAGATTAAACACGAGGGACTCCTTAGATTGTTAGTGGCTGAAAATAAAATCGCACAATTTTAACCCAATTTATTTTATTTGGTGAAAAAATTATGAAGAAAAAGACTATTTTTTGATTAAAAAGGGTATTTTTAAAAGGTTGCTAAACCGTTTTAGATGTTTAGCAATAAGGAAAGAGATAAAAAATCGGGAAGCTTTGATGCTTCCCGATTTATGAAAAAGTTTGAGAGTCTAGATAAATAGACTTCCCCATAAGAAACCGAATAGAACGGATAATGAAATTGCAATGACACCCGGAATAATGAATGGGTGGTTAAAGACAAATTTACCGATACGGGTTGAACCGGTATCATCCATTTCTACCGCAGCAATTAAAGTTGGGTAAGTCGGCAATACGAACAAGGCGGAAACTGCCGCAAATGCTGCAATAGCAGAAAGAGGAGAAACGCCTAATAGAATGGCTGTCGGATAAAGTGCTTTAGCAGTAGCAGCTTGTGAATAAAGCAATGTACTTGCGAAGAATAAGATCACGGCAAACATCCAAGGGTAGTTTTGTAATAAATCGGCAGACACGGTTTTGATTTCTTCAATGTGACCACCAACGAAAGTGTTTCCTAACCAAGCAACACCCATTACACAGATTGAGGCGGACATACCGGATTTGAAGGTTGCAGCAGAGGTAATTTTGCTGATGTCGATTTTACAGAAAATCACGATCAACGCAGCAGCACCTAACATAAAGCTGATAATAGCTTCGTTACGAGGTAAAACCGGATTATCAACCAAGCCAACGGTTTTACTGATCAATGTTGCATAGAACATCACGATGATAACGGTCGCTAAGAAGATGGCAACGGAACGTTTTGCGTAAGGCTGTATCTCAATTTGAGATTCGCCACGCAATTTAATTAATCCGGCTGCTAAACGGCGCTGATACTCTTCATCATCTTTTAAATCTTTTCCTAAGAAGTTACAGATAAATGCGGTAATCATACAAGCCACGAAAGTGGTCGGAATCCAAATCGCCAATAATTCGATATAACCAATGCCGTAATTTTTTTCAATTTCACCGGCAAGATAAACAACTGCGGCAGAAATTGGTGAAGCGGTAATAGCAATTTGTGAAGCAACAGTGGTGATAGATAACGGACGAGAAGGGCGAATGCCTTGTTCTTTTGCCACTTCAGCCACCACAGGAAGAATGGAGAATGCGGTGTGACCTGTTCCTGCACAAACAGTCATAAAATAACCGACAGCCGGCGCAAGAAAAGTGATGTGTTTAGGGTGTTTACGAAGCACGTGTTCTGCCCATTTGACTAAGAAATCCATACCACCAGCGACCTGCATTGCAGCGATTGCCATAATTACAGACATAATGATGGAAATTACATCGAATGGAATTTCACCCGGTGTTAAGCCTAACAATGCTAACGCAACAACACCAAGCCCACCGGCAAAGCCGATGCCTATTCCGCCGAGACGGGTACCTAAAAATATAAAGAAAAGTACAACTAAAAATTGTAACCAGATCATATAAGTTCCTTATTTAATTTTATGATTTACACACAACAATTAAGCGTTAACGACAGTTAACGCTTTCTGGTTAATGATTTTATCAGTTTTTATATCGATATTGTTGAGCTAGATCTAAATAATGCTGTTATTACACTGTTTCACGACAAGATGAGATAGATTTTTCTTGCGGTATTGTTTTTATCCAAAAGAAAAAACACCAATATTCGATCAATAGTAAAGCAATGATCGCAATTTTACCGAAGAGATTAGGGGAAAAATAAAAAGAGAGTGCCATCATTATAGTTGAAATCAACAGAATGGAACGTTTGGCACGTTTGGTTAATGCCCGTTGTTCATTAAATGTTTTGAGGTATTTATGATAAATCTGCGTTTGTTTAAACCATTGCTCTAATCGAGGGGAACTTTTTCCGAAGAAAAAGAGGGTACAGAGTAAAAAAGGCGTTGTCGGTAAAACCGGCAAGAAAGCGCCGAGAATGCCGAGAGCCAAGCAAGTGAAGCCAAGAGCGATATAAATATAACGTAACATCAATCTTTCTATTGTTGAGAATTATTCTTAATAAGATAGCAGTTTTTGTATAGAAAAGAAATGATGAAGGCAAGAAAATGATCTGCTCGCTGATTAATCACACTGCTCAATTAATCAGTCGATGCAGATCGAATATTGTGGTTAGTATTCTAATTTCGGTAGGGCTTGATTATCAATAACATCCTGATCTACAACGACTTTCTTTAATCCTTCTAAAGAAGGAAGATCGTACATTGTATCGAGCAGCACGCCTTCGACGATGGAACGTAATCCTCTAGCACCGGTTTTACGTGCCAGTGCTTTTTTAGCAATGGCGGTTAATGCTTCCGGAGTGAATTCCAACTCCACATTTTCCAGTGTAAATAGCGCTTGATATTGTTTGATTAAGGCATTTTTCGGCACAGTTAAAATGCGAATTAATGCTTCTTCGTCCAATTCAGCCAATGAAGCTACAACCGGCAAACGACCGACAAATTCAGGAATTAAACCGAATTTAATTAAATCTTCAGTTTCGACTTGCGCGAACAATTCACCGATATCGTGCTCTTTCTCTTTGCTTTGTACATTGGCATTAAAACCGATTCCACGATCTTTGTGGGTGCGTTTTTCAATGATTTTATCCAAACCGGAGAATGCGCCGCCACAAATAAACAGAATTTTTGAGGTATCTACTTTCAAAAACTCTTGCTGTGGATGTTTACGTCCGCCTTGAGGCGGAACGGAGGCAATAGTGCCTTCAATCAGTTTTAATAACGCTTGTTGCACACCTTCACCGGAAACATCGCGGGTAATGGAAGGGTTTTCAGATTTACGAGTAATTTTATCGATTTCATCAATATAAATAATACCCTGTTCCGCTTTTTCCGTATCGTAATCGCAATTTTGCAATAACCGCTGGATAATATTTTCCACATCCTCACCGACATAACCGGCTTCAGTCAATGTAGTAGCATCGGCAATGGCGAAAGGCACATTAATTTGGCGAGCTAATGTTTGCGCCAATAATGTTTTCCCGCTTCCGGTCGGACCGATAAGCAAAATGTTACTTTTGCCTAATTCAACATCAAGATCGGTTTCATTGTTGCGTAAACGTTTGTAATGGTTATAAACAGCAACGGAAAGGATTTTTTTCGCCTGATCTTGTCCAATGACATAATCATCCAAATGTGCGCGAATTTGGTGAGGAGTAGGCAATTTTTCAAGCGGTTTTTCCTGTTCTTGCTCTTTTTGATGTCTATTGGCTTCTTCCATTAATAAATCGTGGCAAGTTTCCACACATTCATTGCAAATATAACCGGATACACCGGCGATTAATTTGCCGACTTCGTGTTTTTCTTTGCCACAAAGTGAGCAGTAAAATTTTTCGTTGTTTTCTGGTTTATCTGACATAAATTTCTCACTTATAGTTGGCGATGAGTTAATACTTCATCAATTAAACCATATTCTTTAGCGGCTTGGGCAGACATAAAGTTATCACGATCAGTATCGCGTTCGACAACTTCCAATGGTTGGCCTGTATGAAAAGCAAGACGTTGATTTAAAGTATCTTTGATTTTAAGGATTTCCTGTGCGTGAATCTGAATATCCGAAGCTTGACCACGATATCCGCCTAAAGGTTGGTGAATCATTATGCGAGCGTGTGGAAGTGCAAAACGTTTTCCGGCTGCACCGCCTGCCAATAAAAATGCGCCCATAGAACAAGCCTGCCCCATACAAAGAGTACGTACATCAGGTTTGATAAATTGCATTGTATCGTAAATTGCCATACCGGCAGTGACAACGCCGCCGGGAGAATTGATATAAAGATTAATATCTTCATCCGGGTTTTCCGCTTCAAGGAATAGCAATTGAGCAACGATTAAGTTGGCCATATTGTCTTCAACTTGCCCATTAAGAAAAATAACACGTTCTTTCAGTAAGCGAGAATAAATATCGAAAGCACGTTCACCACGAGCAGTTTGTTCGACAACCATTGGGACTAATGCCATATTTTCTCCTATTTTGTAGCTAATCTTTTTAATCGTAAAAAGAATAGAAAAAGTGCGGTATAAAAATTAACCGCACTTGATGAATGTAGAATAATAATATTTTCCGGCACTACATTAAAACAGTGCCGAATTAAAATTCATTATGCACGAGGAGTGTTCATAATGTCGTCAAAAGATTTTTCAACTTCTGACACTTGTGCTTTAGCAAGAATTGCATCAACAGCTTGATCTTCTAATACAACGTTACGGATGTTATTGGAAAGTTCTTTATTGCTGCTGTAATAATTAATCACTTCTTCAGGTTGCTCATAAGCGGAAGCAATGCTTGCGATCATTGATTTAACACGATCTTCATCCACTTTTAAGTCATTACCGGAGATAACTTTGCTGAGCAATAAACCGACTTTCACACGACGTTTAGCCTGTTCTTCAAAAATTTCACGTGGTAATTCAAGCGCTTGTTTAGCGTTACCACCGAAACGTTGAGCAGCTTGTTGGCGTAATACGTTGATCTCTTCATCAACTGCTGCATTCGGAACATCGATATTATTTTGTTCAAGCAAACCGTCAAGCACTTGTTGTTTGATGTTTGCAGTAACCGCATTATCAAGTTCACGTTGCATATTTTTCTCAATTTCTGCACGAAGGTCAGCAACAGTTTTAGTATTTGGCCCGAATTTAGCCACAAATTCATCTGTTAATTCAGGAAGTACCATTTTTTCCACTTTTTTCAAGGTAATAGCAAATTTAGCTGCTTTACCTTTTAAATTTTCTGCGTGGTACTCTTCAGGGAATGTGACATCAATATCGAATTGTTCGCCGGCTTTGTGACCTACGATACCGTCTTCGAAGCCAGGAATCATACGGCCTTGTCCCATAAAGAGGATGAAGTCGTTTGCTTTTCCGCCTTCAAATTCTTCGCCATCAATAGAACCGACGAAGTCTAAAGTCACACGACTGTCAGCAGCTGCTGCTTCAGTGGTTTCTTCCCAAGTTGCTTGTTGTTTACGTAATGTATCAACCATTTTATCAATGTCTGCTTCATTGATTTTTACAACCGGTTTTTCAACTTTGATATTTTCTAAACCTTTGATTTCCACTTCAGGATAAACTTCAAAAGTTGCAGAGAAAGTTAAATCTTCACCAACATTGTATTTTTCTGGTGTGAAAGTCGGACGGCTTGCCAAATTGATTTTTTCCTGCATTACGGCATCAAAGAAGTGACGTTGCATTACATCACCTAAAACATCCTGACGAGCAGAAGCACCAAAGCGTTGTTCGATAATGCTTGGTGGCACTTTACCTTTGCGGAAACCGTCAATACGAGCAGTTTTAGCTACTCTTTTTAATTCTTCACGAACAGCTTGTTCGATCACATCTGCCGGTACAGTAATGCTAATACGGCGTTCTAATCCTTGAGTTGTTTCTACTGAAATTTGCATTTATGCTACCTCAAAAAAAGTAATTGTACTCGGCATTTTCTATCACTACCGAACACGCAAAAAAGACCTATTATTTAAAAGTAATACAGGCGTATTAAAAAAAGAACGCCCGATTATAGCCTATTCATTGGTAATATGTCGAGAAAGCGAACGATAAAAACGGATAGTTGTTTATTGTTTATCCAATTTTTTTGTAGCGCATTTTGATTTTCTCGGCATCATTCTGATTAGGGTATTATCTTTTAACAGATAATGATGGTATAACGCTGCGGCTGCGTGTAGCGCGATAATTGCTAACCCTAGGTTGGCAACTGTTTCGTGAATTTCTTTGATAGTATGCGATAACGCTTTGTCAGCATTGAAGCCATCAATAATTGGAAAACCGAAGAATGGCAATGCAACGCCTTTATTCAATACAATAAGTGTGCCTAAAATCGGCAATATTATAAAAATTAAATAAAGTGATAAATGGACATAATGTGCGGATTTTGTTTGCCAAGTAGGTGGCGCAGGATTGATTTCCGGAATTTGTTTTAAATAAAGATGACGTAAAATTAAACGAAATATCACCGTAAAAAAGACAAGAATGCCTAAAGTGAAATGGCAGTTCATCATCAAGTTACGCCAGCCATCAGAATGGCCTATGCCTTTAAGATTAACGGTTAAGTAAGTGAGCGCAATGAAAATAAGCGATAGCCAATGGAAAAAAATCTGGATGGCTGGATAACGTGTATTCATAAAATCTCCTGAAATAAGGTAAGAATAAGAACTTGTGATTTAAGTTTATTGGCATAAAATTAGCACAAAGTGAGGATTACTATTTTCTATATCGGAATTGGATAAAGCAATATGAGAAGCGTGTCGATTGTAGGTTTAGGTTGGTTAGGATTTCCGCTGGGGCGTTACTTACAGAGTTTAGGCTGGCTGGTGAAAGGCAGTAAGCGAACGCATGAAGGTACAGAACATATGCGATTACAGCGCATTGAGTGTTATCAACTTGAATTAACGCCGGCAATTAATGCTGATCCGGATGATCTTGAAGCCTTATTAAACGTTGATAGTTTAATTATCAATATCCCACCAAGTGAATACTTCTTTGATCTTAATAATTATATTTTGAGTGTCGAAAATTTATTGACGGAAGCCCTTTTACACAATGTTCAGCACATCATTTTTATCAGCTCAACTTCCGTGTACCCAATGATTTCAGGTGTATTTGATGAAGACTATATACCGAAACCAACATCGGATGTGGGAAAAGCGTTATTAGAAATAGAGCAACGATTATGGGATTTGCAGGATATTGATGTAGATATTATTCGTTTTGCCGGTTTAGTCGGAGAAGATCGACATCCGGTTTATCATTTATCCGGAAAAGAAAATATTCAAGGTGCTCATCAGACTGTTAATTTAGTCCATTTGACTGATTGTATTCGAGCGATTCAATTATTGTTGGAAACGCCAGCACATCACCGTCGTTATAATTTAGCTGCGCCGATTCACCCATTGAAACAGGATTTTTATACTAAAATGGCAGAAAAATTATCATTGCCAGTGCCACATTTTTTACCGGATGAAGAAAAAATGGAGAGAATTATTTTAGCGGATAAAATTTGTAGAGATTTGGATTTTGTGTATCAATATCCTGATCCGGAAATGATGTAATGATTAAATATAATTTTAAGAAACGGCAGGAGAATGGCTGGGGTACTAGGATTCGAACCTAGGAATGCCGGAATCAGAATCCGGTGCCTTACCGCTTGGCGATACCCCAATATAAAGGGGATTTATTAATAAAGATGGCTGGGGTACTAGGATTCGAACCTAGGGATGCCGAGATCAAAACCCGGTGCCTTACCGCTTGGCGATACCCCAACATAAAAAGTGATTATTAATAAAAGATGGCTGGGGTACTAGGATTCGAACCTAGGGATGCCGAGATCAAAACCCGGTGCCTTACCGCTTGGCGATACCCCAACTTTATGAAAGTGCAAAATGGTGCGGGACGAGGGACTTGAACCCACACACCTCACGGCGCCAGAACCTAAATCTGGTGCGTCTACCAATTTCGCCAGTCCCGCAATGGTGGCTATGACGGGATTCGAACCTGTGACCCCAACATTATGAGTGTTGTGCTCTAACCAACTGAGCTACATAGCCATTGCTTTTTCGGCGCTAATTATGCTGATATCTGTAACCCTCGTCAACACATTTTTTTAGAAAAAAAGATTTTTCGGTCTGTTCGCATAGAGAATAGCCAATTTGTCGGTTTTTTATTAGAAATCGTCGAGCGGTTATCGCATTGATATACAATTAAAAGAGCTTTATGGAAGTAAGAGTGGGGCGGCTAAACACAAAATCATTGGATTAATTAATAAATTGAATAACGATAAAAAGAAAATTGCGATAAAATGATTATCGCAATTTTTGGATAAAAGAGTTAGTTAAAGTGCCAATTACCATTAACTGCAGTGCCAATGACTTCAAATTTATGGTTAAAAGCGGTTAAGTTGGCAATTTTCCCTTTTTCTAGGCTACCGAGTTTATCATTAATATGGATAGCACGAGCCGGATAGAGTGTCGCCATACGAAGTGCTTCATCTAAAGGAATATCCACCTCATTGACACAGTTACGAATTGCTTCGATCATAGTAACGGCTGAACCGCCGATTGTACCGTTAGCGTCATAACATTTGTGATCTCGAACATAAACGGTTTTGCCCACAAATTGGAATGACTCAATATCAGCGCTGGCGGCGGCGGTAGCGTCAGTGACTAAACAGAGCTTGTCCTGTTTACATTTTTTAGCAATACGTACATTGCCGAAATTTACGTGTAAGCCATCAACGATGATCCCGGTATAAACATTAGGATTATCCAGCACTGCTCCGACAACACCCATTTCACGCCCGGAGGATACCGGTGACATTGCATTATGCAAATGGGTTGTAAAGGTTGCGCCTTGTTGGAAACGATCATTCGCTTGTTGATAAGTGGCATTGGAATGCCCGATAGAAACAACAATATTATTTTTAATAAATTCAGCGATATGATCCGCAGTAGGATTTTCCGCAGCAATCGTCATTTTTGTAATCACTTCAGCGTTATCACATAAAAAAGTGAGCATTTCATCAGAAATTTCACGGATAAATTCTTCGCGATGAACACCTTTTTTGGCTTTGCTTAAATAAGGCCCTTCTAGATGTAGCCCTAACGCCTGATTGCGATGTTTGGCAAGATATTCTTTCATTACCGCAACAGCGTGTTTCATTTCAGCATCAGGAGCGGTAATGAATGTTGGTAAAAAGCTGGTAGTGCCGGATTTTAAATTGGTTGCCTGCATAATTTCCAATGTTTCAACAGAACAATCATCATTGAACATTACACCACCGCAGCCATTAAGTTGCAGATCGATAAAACCGGCAGAAAGGTTAGCGCCTTGAAGATCGATAGTATCAAGAGCCGGATCAAGATCAACGGTTTTAACGATATCTGCAATTTTATCGTCATTTACGATCAAAGCGTGATCATACAGGATCTCAGAGCCTGTATAGATAACACCATTAATTAACGCATATTTTTTCATTTTAATTCTCTTACACTATGAATTGCGTGAGATTCCAATTCTTTGAAATATTTCACAGTTTTAACTTTTAGTTCTTGTGTTGCCGGCTCATCACAGACAAAAATGGCACGGCTATGCATTTGCAATGCGCTGATTGTCCATAGATGATTGACTGCGCCCTCTACACCGGCTTGTAATGCTTGAGCTTTACGATAACCGGTAATCAGCAACATCACCTCTTCCGCATCCATTAAAGTACCGACACCGATGGTTAAGGCATATTTTGGCACTTGATTAATGTCATTATTAAAGAAGCGAGAATTTGCGATTAAGGTATCTTCGTTTAAAGTTTTAATGCGAGTACGAGAAGAGAGTGAAGAGCCCGGCTCATTAAATGCGATATGTCCGTCTTCACCGACACCGCCCATAAACAGATGAATTTTACCATAAGATTTAATTTTATCTTCGTAACGTTGGCATTCTGCATCGTGGTCATCAGTGTTACCGTTTAAAATATTGATATTTTCAAGTGGAATATCAACGTGATTGAAGAAGTTATTAAACATAAAGGAGTGATAACTTTCAGGATGTTCTTTTGGCAAACCGACATATTCATCCATATTGAAAGTCACGACATTTTTGAAGCTTACTTCACCTTGTTGATAAAGTCTGATTAATTCTTTGTAAGTGGCGAGCGGTGTACCGCCTGTCGGTAAGCCAAGAACAAAAGGATGTTCTTTGGTTGGCGAAAAACGATTAATGCTGTCAACAATATGACGGGCTGCCCATCTTGCTACCTGTTGTTCATTATGTAATGGAATAAGACGCATAGATTGCTCCTTGAATAATAAATAGACATTTTAAAATAAAACTTCATTATTTAAATAATCAAGATAATATTACTCCAAAAAAATGAATTGATCTAATTGAAAAACAGCGTTTTTTGAGTAAAGTCACAGAAAAGTCTGAAATAGAATAAAAGAGAAATATAAAAGGGAGTGGAGCTTAATTCTACTCATTAACCTAAAAATCAAGTAGAATAACACTATTTTTTGGAAACTGAACGAAGATTTTATTATGACAACACAATTTAACATTAAAACGTTTCAAGGAATGATTCTTGCACTTCAAGCATATTGGGCGGAACAAGGCTGTACTATCGTTCAGCCGTTTGATATGGAGGTGGGTGCAGGAACTTCTCATCCGATGACGGCACTGCGTGCGTTAGGTCCTGAACCAATGGCGTTTGCCTATGTTCAACCTTCACGCCGTCCAACTGACGGTCGTTATGGCGAAAACCCGAACCGCTTACAACATTATTACCAATTTCAAGTTGTGATCAAACCTTCACCGGATAATATTCAAGAACTTTATCTTGGTTCTCTTAAAATGCTTGGCTTTGATCCGACACAAAATGATATCCGTTTTGTTGAAGATAACTGGGAAAACCCAACACTTGGTGCGTGGGGACTTGGCTGGGAAGTTTGGTTAAACGGTATGGAAGTAACGCAATTTACCTATTTCCAACAAGTGGGCGGTTTGGAATGTCGTCCTGTAACCGGTGAAATTACCTACGGTTTGGAACGTTTAGCGATGTATATTCAAGGTGTGGATTCTGTTTATGATCTGGTTTGGTCGGACGGTCCGCTCGGTAAAACCACTTATGGCGATGTCTTTCATCAAAATGAAGTGGAGCAATCAACTTATAATTTTGAATATGCTGATGTTGATTTTCTATTTAAATGCTTTGAGCAGTATGAAAAAGAAGCACAGGAATTATTAGCATTAGAAAAACCGTTACCATTGCCGGCGTATGAACGTATTTTGAAAGCGGCACACAGCTTTAACTTATTGGATGCCCGCAAAGCCATTTCTGTAACTGAACGTCAACGTTATATTTTGCGTATTAGAGCGTTAACCAAAGGTGTTGCGGAAGCTTATTATGCCAGCCGTGAAGCATTGGGATTCCCGGGATGTAACAAAAAATAAGGCAAAAACAATGAAAGAATTTCAATATCCTAAAGATATCTACACTGAACCGGATGCAGATGTAAATACCTTGGCTAATCTCGGACCGTTAACTGCGATGGCAGGTGTTTGGGAAGGTAAACGTGGTTTAGATATCAATCCGAAAGCAGAAGGTGCGGTGAAAGATCCCTATATTGAACATATCGATCTACAGCCGATTGATCCACAAACTAATGGGCCGCAGCTTTTTTATGGTTTGCGTTATCACATTCATATTGTGCAACCGAATGAAGTTGAAACTTTCCACGATCAAGTCGGTTATTGGCTTTGGGAGCCGGCGACCGGAAACTTATTGTTAACTCTAAGTATTCCGCGTGGACAAACTTTAATTGCAACCGGTAATGCCAGTGCGAATGCCAAGAAATTCACACTAACCGCTCAACGTGGTTCATTAACCAACGGCATTATTTCTAATCCATTTTTGGAACAATCTTTCCGGACAGAAAGTTATACCATCACTGTAACGATCAATGATGACGGTACGTGGTCATATGAGCAAGATACTGTGATGACTATTCCTAATTACGATGAGCCGTTCCATCATCAGGATAGAAATCGGTTAACAAAAGTGGCGGAAGCGACACCAAACCCTTTGTCAAGAGTGCAACAAAAATAACAGGTGAAAATATGAGTAAAGCAAAACTCTTTTTTGCACAGGCTTGTCCTGATACTGCGCCATTTGTCGCCGAATTGGCGCGTTTAAATGTGGAATATGAAGAGGCGGAAATTCAATCTTCATTAAGTAATTTAAAACAATTCCTCGCATTACGGGATAGCCGTTCTGAATTTGACAACATTAAACAGCGTGGTGGAATCGGTATTCCGGCATTGGTGTTGGAAAATGGAAAAATCGTATTGGACATTGAGGCATTACCTGCGGTTGTCGCTAAGTAAATATTTTCCAATTAAAATGGAATTCAGGAGAAAGTCGCTCCATTGATATGGCTATCTCGATATGCTTCTCACTAGAGCTTGGAGGTATAAAATGAAGAAAATGATCTTTCCCTTTTTATTATTGATTAGCTTTTTTGTGAATGCGAAAAGTGTGCAATACAGTGTAAAAGATCTGTATGGTGATTGGCATTGCCAAATTGAACATAAAGAGCATAACGCAAAAGTTTTAGCGGATTATCGCTTGCATAAAAATGGAACAGCTCAGATTTTTTCAATGTTTATGTTTCCAACAAGGACATTGCCTGATGCGACATTTCTGGGCGTATTGTATTACAGCTATGCAATGACCGGAAAGTGGGCGTTAGTTAAGAATGACATCATAATTGATATTAAAGATGTCATTAAAGTTCAAAATGAGAGCAATTATCTGGTTAAACAAGAAATTGAAAGGAATGCTGAGTTAAAACAAATTGCAGAGCGATTTGTTGAACAAATTAAACAAAGAAAACTTTCAGGGATAACCGACAGACAGCAGATTCACATTAAATCCTTTGAAAAAGAGGATAAAGTGAAAGATGCAATAATGATTGCCAATAATAAAACTCAAGGTTTTTGTACACGACCTTTAAATCCTGCAATTTGGTCTGAGAGTTTTAAACAAGTTTTTCCATAAGATATAGATATATTTGTTATTAGAGAACAATAAGATGACAACAAAAAACTTCCTCGCCGAAATCGGCACTGAAGAGCTACCACCGAAAGCTCTGAAAAAATTAGCGGTGGCGTTTGCAGATAATTTCACAGCGGAATTGAATAATGCCGGTTTAACTTTTGATAAGGTAGAATGGTTTGCCGCACCGCGCCGTTTGGCAGTGAAAGTGTTAGGATTGATCACAGAGCAGCCGAGCAAAACGATTGAAAAACGTGGGCCGGCAGTTTCTGTCGCATTTGATGCTGACGGTAAACCGACAAAAGCGGCTGAAGGCTGGGCAAGAGGTTGTGGTATTACTGTCGATCAGGCACAGCGTTTAACGACAGATAAAGGTGAATGGCTTTATTATCAAATGGTCGAGCCGGGCAAGGAAACAAAAGCTTTGTTGCTTGATTTAGTAAGCAATGCATTGGCTAAGTTACCAATTCCAAAACCGATGCGTTGGGGTGATAAAAATGAACAATTTATTCGCCCGGTGCATACCGTTACACTTTTATTCGGTGATGAGTTGATTGATGGTGAAATTCTCGGCGTAAAAAGTGGTAGAACTATTCGTGGACATCGCTTCCTAGGTCAACAAGAGTTCACTATTGATAATGCTGATCAATATCCACAATTATTAGAGGAAAAAGGCAGCGTTATTGCTGATTTTGAACAGCGTAAAGCGATTATCCGCCAAGACGCAGAAAAAGCAGCAGCGAAAGTGGGGGGCGTTGCAGATATTGAGGAAGATTTGCTTGATGAAGTTACCTCATTGGTTGAATTCCCGGTAGTGATGACGGCAAAATTTGAGGAGCGTTTCTTAGCTGTGCCGGCAGAAGCGCTGGTTTATACAATGAAAGGGGATCAGAAATACTTCCCGATTTATGATCAAAACGGCAAGTTACTCCCTAATTTTATCTTTGTTTCCAATATTAATCCGCAAGATCAATCTTCGGTAATTGAAGGCAATGAAAAAGTGGTGCGTCCACGTTTGAGTGATGCAGAATTTTTCTTTAAAACCGATTTAAAACAGCGTTTAGAGGATAACTTACCGCGTCTTAAAACAGTATTATTCCAACAACAACTTGGTACATTGTTCGATAAGACAGAACGTATTGAAAAATTGAGCGGTGAAATTGCGGCACAAATTGGCGCAGATGTTGCAAAAGCGGAACGTGCCGGTTTGTTGTCTAAATGCGATTTAATGACCAATATGGTGTTTGAATTCACCGATACACAAGGTGTAATGGGAATGCATTATGCGCGTCACGACGGTGAAGACGAAGAGGTGGCGGTTGCATTGAATGAACAGTATATGCCGCGTTTTGCCGGTGATGAATTGCCTCGCAGTTTAGTCGCCTGTTCAGTTGCGTTGGCGGATAAATTCGATACATTGGTCGGTATTTTCGGGATTGGACAACATCCTAAAGGAGATAAAGACCCATTTGCTTTACGCCGTGCGGCATTAGGTGTGTTGCGAATTATCGTTGAGAAAAATTTACCGCTTGATTTAGTAGATTTGGCACAGAGAGTAGCCGCTTTATATGGTGATAAATTAAGCAATGCCAATGTGGTTGAAGACGTGGTGGATTTCATCCTTGGACGTTTCCGTGCTTGGTATCAGGAAGAGGGCATTGCGGTGGATGTAATTCAGGCGGTGTTGGCTTGCCGTCCGACTAAACCTGCTGATTTTGATGCTCGTGTGAAAGCAGTTAATCATTTCCGTACTTTAGAGGCCGCACAGGCATTGGCAGCCGCGAATAAACGTGTGCAAAATATTCTGTCTAAAGTTGACGGTGCGTTGCCGGAAAATATTGATCTTTCATTGTGTCGTGAACCACAAGAGATCAATTTAGCGGAACGTGTATTGGAATTGCAACGTGAGTTACAACCGCTATTTGAAAAAGGTGATTATCAAACCGCATTGAGCCGTTTGGCTGATTTGCGTGAAAGCGTTGATAGTTTCTTTGATAATGTGATGGTAAATGCTGAAGATGAAAAACTTCGTCAAAATCGTTTAGCCTTATTGAAAAACTTGCGTGATCTGTTCTTTAAAGTAGCGGATATTTCGTTATTACAATAATATTAATTGAAGCGAAAACTTTTAGAGAAAGACCGAATAGTGAGTATTCGGTCTTTTTTATAATATTATCGATGTAATTCTTATATAAAGAGGGGAATGAATGTCTAGTATAAAATATCGTCCTGAAATTGATGGTCTTAGAGCAATAGCCGTTATATCGGTTATTATATTTCATTTTAAAAGTGATTGGCTTCCTGGAGGTTTTTTAGGAGTTGATATATTTTTTGTCATTTCAGGTTATTTGATCACTAAAATTATTACGACAGAAATAAGCAATAATACATTTACTTATAAAAATTTTTATAATCGAAGAATAAAAAGAATATATCCTATTTTTATTAGTGTTATATTCATAACATCGCTAATATCTATGGCTATTTTCACTTATGATGATTTTAATACTTTAAGAAAAAGTGTGGAATTTTCCACATTATTTATTACAAATATATATTTTTCTAAATCACAGGGTTACTTTGATTTAGATCTTATTAATAACCCTACTTTACATATTTGGTCATTAGCTATAGAAGAACAATATTACTTATTATTTCCTTTAATTTTAATTTTGATATATAAGAGATTTCCTAGTAAAAAATCTTTTTATTATATTATAATATCTTTATTTATTCTTAGTGTTTCATTAACCTTTATTCCAAGTTCTTTTTATACTAAATATGTTAATGTTTATTATCTTCCTCAATTGCGCTTTTTTGAGTTATTAATAGGATCCTGGTTGTCGTTATTACCCCCCCCCCTCTTCCATCTATATTTCATCTTTAAATAACAGAATAATTAATAAAAGATTATCTGATATTTATTGTATAATTTTTATAATCATCTTGTTTCTTTGCCTATATTTTTATTCTGAAAAAATACCATATATTCCAGGGATTGCTTTACTTATTCCGTGTTTTTGTACAGCTGGACTCATTTATTTTTCAGAATCAGGAAGATTGATGAAAAAACTTTTAGGATTATTCCCTATGGTTAAAATAGGGCTTTTATCTTATTCATTATATCTATGGCATTGGGTTGTGATTACTTTTTTTCATTATGTATTAGGAGATGTTTCTCGTGATTTGATTTTTGTAACTTCTCAGTGCATATTAATTTTTTTATTTTCTTGGTTAGGTTATCGGTTTATTGAAAAACCTATTCGTTATACTAAATGTTCATTTAAGAAATCTTTTATTCTTATCTATTTAATACCTTCTTTATTAATAGTTGGTATTAATTTCTTAGCGAGAAAACATATTAGAAAAATAGACACAGAATATAAAGAAGTAAGTGAAATGGTAATGGAAAATACTTTATCAAGTAAAGTATTAATGATTGGTGATTCACATTCTGATCATTTATCAGCATTTCTTAATTATGTTGGAGCAAAAGAAGGATGGAAAGCTGATATAATAAATTTTAATGGTACAAACTGTAAATTTCCTATTGATGAGTCTGGAAATATTATTCAAAGAAAAGAATGCATAGATAATTTAGATAAGATTAATAAATATCCGGTGATATTTGTTAGTTTCTTTTATGATCTTTATTCAGGAGATAACCCTGTACCTAGAAACAACCCTGTGTCTTTTAGGGTAACTAATTTTTATCTTAAGTTTAGAAATTTAATTAAGTTTTTAGCTAAAGATAAACAGGTTTATGTGTTTTCTAATATTCCGGCTATTACTTATTCGCCGTTAAAAGTATTGCACTTGAAACCTTTGGGATTAGATAAATATCTTCCGCCAATTAAACAGATGGGAGATATTCATCGAAGTAATTTGAAAATAATGGCTGCTATAGAGAATATTCCTAATGTTTATTGGGTTGATATTGTTCCATATATGCCTAAAGAATATTATATAAACAATAAGCCAATTTACCGAGATCAAGATCATTTAACGGCAAGCGGAGCATATTATATTGGTTATGAATTTCAGAAGCACAATATTCTATTACCGAATAAATTAATAGAAGAAATTTATAAGGACGAATAATTAAATTAAGACGAGATGATATCTCGTCTTAATTTTGGAATCGGATCTTATATAGATTTAAGAAAATCTGCTGCGGTATCAATATAATTTTGTGCGGAAATGCGTAAGAATTTGCGCTCTTCTTCAGTGAGTGGGCGCGCTTCTTTAACAGGAGAGCCGAGATAGAGATAACCGCTTTTTAAGTGTTTTCGTGGAGGGACTAAACTGCCGGCACCAATGATCACGTCATCTTCAATTACGGCATCATCCAATATGATGCTTCCCATCCCGACTAAAACTCGATTACCGATAGTGCAGCCGTGCAAAGTCACACTATGACCGACAGTAACATCTTCCCCGATTTGCACAGGGGAACCTTTAGGATTGTCTGCCGTGGCTCGCGTGGTATGCAGTACGCTAAGGTCTTGTATATTGCTGCGTGCGCCGATACGAATATCATTCACATCGCCGCGCAAAACCGCGCC
Source organism: Gallibacterium anatis DSM 16844 = F 149 (assembly GCF_000379785.1). Taxonomy (GTDB): domain Bacteria; phylum Pseudomonadota; class Gammaproteobacteria; order Enterobacterales; family Pasteurellaceae; genus Gallibacterium; species Gallibacterium anatis. Next base: position 26,229 of record NZ_KB903677.1, read on the forward strand.
CGGCCAAATGGAAACCTGATCTTCAAGCCAGACTTTACCAATCACGGTAGCTGCTTCATCAACATAAACATCTTTACCTAATTGTGGTGTGAAAGATAAATAATTCCGGATTGCCATAGTTGATTACCTCCAGATAATAAAGAAATGGTCAGCGGATGCTGACCAATGGAAATTAAGGGTTACGTTTAAATTTGCTGAAGTCCGGTTGGCGTTTTTCATTAAAGGCATTTCTGCCTTCTTGTCCTTCTTCAGTCATATAGAACAGCATTGTGGCATTGCCTGCCAATTCCTGCAAACCGGCTTGACCGTCGCAATCTGCATTTAATGCCGCTTTCAAACAACGTAAGGCAATAGGGCTGTTTTGTAACATTTCACGGCACCAACGTACAGTCTCTTTTTCTAAATCGGCATAAGGGACGACAGTGTTGACTAACCCCATATCCAATGCCTCTTTTGCATTATATTGACGGCATAAGAACCAGATTTCACGCGCTTTTTTCTGACCAACAATGCGAGCCATATAAGAAGCACCCCAACCACCATCAAAAGAACCGACGCGAGGTCCGGTTTGACCGAAAATAGCATTATCGGCTGCGATGGTTAGATCGCACATCATATGTAGAACGTGACCGCCACCAATCGCATAACCTGCTACCATTGCCACTACCGGTTTCGGGCAAGTACGAATATCGCGTTGGAAATCAAGCACATTCAAATGATGAACGCCCTGATCATCTTTATAACCACCGTAATCACCACGCACTTTTTGATCACCGCCGGAGCAGAAGGCTTTTTCACCTTGCCCGGTTAAAACAATAACGCCGATTTTTTCATCAAAACGAGCGTCAGAAAAAGCTTTAATCATCTCTTTTACGGTTTGTGGGCGGAAGGCATTGCGCACTTCAGGACGATTAATCGTAATTTTAGCAATCCCATCTTTTGATTTGTGATACAAAATATCGCTATAACCTTCGCTGCAATTTTGCCATTCAACAGGAGCGTATAAAAAGTCTTCACTTGGATATAACATAAAATTTCCTTTTTTATTGATCGAATAGGGTGGTTAAACAATCGGCAAATGCTGCCGGTTGATGAATATGCGCATTATGCCCAACTTTAGCAATTAATGTTAGGTTTAATTGGTGTTTTTCAGCCAACAGTTTAAATTTTTGATCGTTTTCTCCACAAATATAGTGAAATTTCTGTGGCTGTGCTTGAATTTGTTGCCAAAGGTGAGGTTGTTTGGCTAATGAGGTTGCACTTAGCATTTTTGCCAAATCGCTGCCGTTATTATGTTTGCGAATTGAAATTAACTGTTGGCGTTGCAACGTGGTTAAATCTGAAAAGACGGCTTGTTGATACCAATCTTCAAGCACGGTTTCAATATTTTCCGTTGCAAAGCGTGCTGCCCATTTTGTGTCATTTTGCCAACGTTGCTGCTTTTCCTGTTCGGTATTTAAGCCTAAATTTGCGCCTTCCAAGCAGACTTGCTGTAAATAATGATGGGCAAATTGTGTTTGTGTCGCAAAGTAAGCAGCTAGACGACCGCCCAAGGAGTAACCGATTAAATGGTAAGGCTGATTTCCGATTAGGTGATGAATGGTGTTAGATAACCATTCGGCACATTGAGCAAAGTTCGCAATCTGTTGCCTGTTTTGCCCGTGAAAAGGGAGATCCAAACTGTAGCAATGATAATGGGAAAGTCGTTTAATTACCGCTTGCCAATCATCACTGCTACCGAGAAAACCGTGTAAAAAAATTAAATTTGGTACCATTATTTACGATCCAGCCAGCGCTGCAGAACAGCGACGTGCTGTTGCCAAGATTGCAGCTGCTCAATGCGAGCGGCAAGTTGTGTTTGCCAATCTTCACGATCGCCGTCCTGAATCGCCTTACAAATTTGTTGTAACTGTTTTAATCCGACCGAAGCGGCAGCCCCTTTCATTTTGTGTGCAGTTTCAGTAAGTTGTAATTTTTGCTGCGGATCACTCAAATAGCGTTGATACTCTTGCATAAGTTGCTGTAGATATTCCGGCATTGTAGCAACAAAAAGTTTTAAATTATTTTGAATTGCCTGTTTGCCAAGAATTTCATAAAGCTCATCAAGAATGGACAAATCAAGTTGAGGCCACTGTTTATCCTGTGCGGAAGGGATAATTTCTACTTCGTGGAAGTTTTCCTGTTTTTCTTTGTCAGAGGAATTTTCCGGTTGTAGATTAAATAGTTGCAATAAACATTTATTTAAAGCATCGAGCGACAACGGTTTTTGTAACACATCGTCCATTCCGTGTTTCAGATAATCTTGTTTATTGGAAACGACATTTGCCGTTAATGCGACCAGAGGCGGTAAATAATCGAATTTTTCATCTTCATATTGCTGATGTAGATAATCGGCAATTTCAAAACCGGTCATATCAGGCAGATGAATATCAAGGAAAACCAGATCATATTGATTGTTCTCAATTTTATGAATCGCTTCTTTGCCGTTCATTGCAATATCTACCTGATAACCCAATTTTTCGAGGACAGATTTAGCAACAATAATGTTGATTTCGATATCTTCAACCAGTAATACCGATAAATTTTGCAGTTCCGGAATAGAGGTGATTTCCGGTAATTTATGCGCCTGTTCGGCTTTAAAGGTAAAGGTGAAAGTTGAACCTTTGCCCAACTCACTGACAACCGTGAGATCACCGTTCATTAATTTAGCGATACGTTTGGAAATTGACAGACCGATACCGCTACCAAGTGCTTTTTGATTGGCAGTACGAACCTGATAATACATTGCAAAGATCTTCTTCAATTCAGATTGCGGAATGCCGATGCCGGTATCGGTAAGCGCAAAGCTGTAAGTATTTTGATCCAAGCGTGAAAAACGTAATGTCAGACCGCCGGAAGGGGTAAATTTCACGGCATTATTAATTAAATTCCAGAGAATTTGCGAAACACGTGCATAGTCCAATAACAATAAATTCGGCAAATTTTGATCATATTCCAGTTTAAAACTGAGATTTTTCTGATTGGTCATAAAAGTTGCAAAATTATCAATATCGCTTAATAGACGCATAACGTCGGTTTCTTTTTTATAAAGTTGAATTCGGCGAGTGTCTAGTTTTTCTAAGTCAATGATATCGCTAAAAATATGCCCGAGTGAAACCGCACTTACATTGATGGTATGCAGATAATTACGCTGTTCTTCATTTAATTGGCTATCCAACAGAATGCGACTCAAACCGATAATGCCATTAAGTGGTGTACGCAATTCGTGACTTATGGTTGCCATCAGGGTGGATTTATCACGACTCGCCTTTTCAATCGTTTCCTGATAGCGTTTATGTTCTGTAATATCTCGACCGAACCCCAATAAACAGTGTTGCTTGTTAATGCGATCATAATAAGGCACTTTGCGAATTTCAAAACAGGCGAGTTTCCCATTCGGATATTTGAACCACTGTTCGTAAGTCATTCCATAATTATTATCCAGAACGGCTTGATCGGTTGCACGTACATATTTGGCAATATCGCCGGAAAATGTCTGTTCAATTTCCAACGTTTTTAACTCTGTTTCGCTCTTGCCTGTCAATAATTCCATTGCCCGATTGCATTCCAGCAATTGTCCATTTTCAGCACGGGAGAAAACCAAATCGGGAGAGGCATCAATAAAAGAACGCAAGAAATCCGCTTTTTGTTGTAAGGCGATTTGTGCTTTGTTTTTCGCTGTGATTTCCTGTTCCAACAAGGCTAATGTATTGGATAATTCTTGATTCGATTCGTGCAAATGTTGGCGAGAAAGTTCCAGTTTTTCCACAATCACATTAAAAAAATAGATCACAAAAGGGGCGGAAATTAAACCGAATGTAATTGAGCGAACAATATCCATCCAATCGATCGTGCCGATGATGAAAATACTTAATAGAATTTGCACACAAAGTGCAAATACCGCAAGGATAGCTATGCCGAAAATAGAAAAACGTACACGTCCGAGCCGAATAACCCAATCAATATATTTTTGCAGTGAATGACGAATATCAACCATATCTTTAACCTGTATATTAAAAGCAAGAAAAAAAGGATAAATATCAAATAATTATCCTTTTTTGTTCAAATTTATCTGAATAATTGACGTTGACGAGAAAAATGGTGGCGTTTGAATTGAGATAATGCCACGATTAGCCAAATAACGATATAGATAATAAATACGGCGATTAACCATTGTGGCATTGTATAGCCAAGGAATTTCCAAGTAATATCGCTACAAGAGCCGCTAGCTTGGAAAATTTGTGGAAACCATTGATCCAACGGCAACGTATGCGGAAAATCAGGTTTGAATTCGCACTGTTTCCAAGGTGCGGGATTGAATTGATAATCGACGTGTTCGATAGCGATCATCAATCCTTTAACTGCCCCCCATAAACCGACAACAATACCGAGAAGTCGACAAACCAATACAGACGGATAAATGGCACCAATTAATGCACCTATAATAATTGCAAATAATGCAACGCGTTCATAAATACACATTACACAAGGATGTAACCCCAGACCGTACTGAAAATAGAGTGCTGCACCTTCCAGTGCAACACCTGATAACGCCATAATAAACCAAGCTGTTCGAGTCAAAGACCAAGATTTGAAGAGTGCGAACATTATTTATCCTTCTAGTGAACTGGTGGAATATGTGGCGCCGGGATTAATTCCCATTGTGTAAATAATGAAGCAAGTTCAGGCAAGAAAAATTCTACTCCGATAAGCCCCACAATAGACAACACGATAGTATAAGGTAACGCCATTAGCACCATTCTACCATAAGATAAACGGATTAATGGGGCAAATGATGAAGTTAATAAGAATAAGAATGCTGCCTGACCGTTCGGCGTTGCCACTGAAGGTAAGTTGGTTCCGGTATTGATAGCAACAGCGATAGATTCAAATTGTGTTAATGAAATTTTGCCGGCTTCTAATGCAGCTTTTGCTTCATTAATGTAAACCGTACCGACGAATACGTTATCGGAAATAGATGAAAGCAATCCATTGAAGATATAGAACAACATAAGTTGTGAGCTTTCACTGGCACTTAATACGAATTGAATGATGCCACCGAAAAGGTGTTGATCGATAATTACCGCAACAACGGTGAAGAACACTACCAACAAAGCAGTAAAAGGTAATGATTCCTGAAAGGCGCGCCCAATTGTATGTTCATCGGTAACGCCGCAAAGAGAGGTTGCTAAAATAATAATGGTTAAGCCGATTAAGCCAACGGCAGCAAGGTGAAATGCCAAACCGATAATTAACCAAACAGCAATAATTGCCTGAACGATTAATTTTAGACGATCATTGTTGGTCATTTTTTCACTTTGGCTGCGATCTAAAATAGCCAACACTAACCAGACACGGCGCGGTAAATGTGCACCATATCCGAATAATTTAAATTTCTCTAATGCAAGGCAGGTTAATAAACCGCAAAGAAGAACTGGAAGGGTAACTGGAGCCATACGGAAGAAGAATTCACTAAAATTCCAGCCAGCTTGTTCAGCGATAATTAAATTCTGTGGTTCGCCTACCATTGTCATTACACCACCTAAAGCAGTACCGACACTAGCGTGCATCATTAAACTACGTAAAAATGCACGAAACTCTTCCAATGTATTTTTTGCGTTGGTGATTTTATCGTCATTGGTAATATCGGTGGAATCATCAAACTTATTACCGGAGGCGACTTTGTGATAAACCCCATAGAACCCCATACAGACGCTGATAACTACGGCGACAACGGTAAGTGCATCAAGAAAAGCGGATAAAAATGCGGAACTCATACAGAAAGCTAAGGAAAGAACAAGTTTGGAGCGAATAGCAAGAAGAAGTTTAGTAAATAGAAACAGTAACAATTGTTTCATAAAATAGATACCGGCAACCATAAACATCAATAACATAATAACTTCAAAGTTAGCCATAATTTCGTGCTTAATATGTTCCGGTGTAGTCATTCCTATAATTACGGCCTCTAATGCTAGTAAACCACCTGGTTGTAAGGGATAACATTTTAATGCCATTGCGAGCGTAAAGATAAACTCAGCAACTAAGATCCAACCTGCGGTAAAAGGATCAATGTAAAAAACAATCGGATTTATCAATAAAAAACCGATAATAAGTAATTTATACCAATTTGGGCTTTTCCCTAAAAAGTTTTGCATACCAGCTTGCAAATACGCCATAACGTCATCTCCATAGACTGTAAGTTTTTTTGATCAAAGAATATTGAATTTTTTCAATGTACAACGAGCAAGATTGTAATACAATCTTGCAAGTTCATTCATCCGATATTCATTTTATTTGTGAAGGATCAAAAATTTTCACTATTTCGTCTCTTTTAGGTATGTGGCTGTAATAAAAGCGTTGGAAAATAAGCCAAAGTAAAAGATATGAAAACAGACAAAGGAATAATTAATGGCAACACAGAACGATGTCATCAAAGCACAGAGTCCTGCCGGCTTGGCGGAAGAGTATATCATTCGTAGTATTTGGAATAACCACTTTCCACCGGGAACTGATTTACCGGCAGAAAGAGAACTGGCAGATAAAATCGGAGTAACCAGAACAACATTACGTGAAGTGCTACAGCGTTTAGCGCGAGACGGTTGGTTAAGTATTCAGCACGGTAAACCAACGAGAGTAAATAATATTTGGGAAACTTCAGGATTGAATATTTTGGAGGCTTTAATTAAGTTGGACGGCACACGAGTACCGACGATCATTGCCAATATTTTATCGGCAAGAACCAATATTTCCGCTATTTATATCTGTAAAGCATTTCGCATTGCGAAAGAAGAATCTTTGGAAGTGTTTAAACCGTTGGCAACATTAAAAGATAACGCTGAAGATTACACCACATTTGATTATGAATTGTTTAGAAAATTGGCGTTTGCCTCAAAAAATCCGGTGTATGGGCTGATTTTAAACAGTTTAAAGAGTTTATATGAGCGCGTCGGGCGATTCTATTTTTCTAATCCGACAGGACGGGCGTTAGCGTTAAAATTTTATCATCAGTTGCATAAAATTTGCCAAAGCGGTGAATTGGATCAGGTTCGTCCTTGCATTCGACAATATGGGATTGAAAGTGGTCTGATTTGGTCATCAATGCAGCAACATTTACCCGAAGACTTTAATGAATAAAATTTGATGTAGATCACAAAAAAGTGATGTGTTATCTTTCATCCGCGGGTTAGCGGATTTTCGTTAAAAACAAGTTTATGTTATAATTCGCCCAGCTTGAACACGGGGTATTGGTGATGTTAATAGTCTGTGTTTAAATTCGATTTTGTTTAACATTAAATATAGGTAAAAATACTATGGCAATTAAAATTGGTATTAATGGTTTTGGTCGTATCGGCCGTATCGTTTTCCGTGCTGCACAACATCGTGATGATATCGAAGTTGTTGGTATCAACGACTTAATCGATGTTGATTATATGGCTTATATGTTGAAATATGATTCAACACACGGTCGTTTTGACGGTACAGTTGAAGTTAAAGACGGTCATTTAGTAGTAAACGGTAAAACTATCCGCGTTACTGCAGAACGTGATCCTGCTAACTTAAAATGGAACGAAATCGGTGTTGATGTTGTTGTTGAAGCAACCGGCTTATTCTTAACAGATGAAAAAGCACGTAAACACATTGAAGCTGGTGCGAAAAAAGTTGTTATGACTGGTCCTTCAAAAGACAGCACTCCAATGTTCGTAAACGGTGTTAACTTCGATAGCTATGCAGGTCAAGATATCGTTTCAAATGCATCTTGTACAACAAACTGCTTGGCACCAATTGCTAAAGTATTAAATGACAAATGGGGTATCAAAGACGGTTTAATGACTACCGTTCACGCAACTACAGCAACTCAAAAAACTGTTGATGGTCCTTCAATGAAAGACTGGCGCGGCGGTCGTGGTGCTTCTCAAAACATCATCCCATCTTCAACTGGTGCGGCAAAAGCGGTAGGTAAAGTAATCCCAGCATTAAACGGTAAATTAACCGGTATGGCATTCCGTGTTCCTACTCCAAACGTATCTGTTGTTGACTTAACAGTAAACTTAGAAAAACCAGCAACTTACGCAGAAATCTGTGCAGAAATGAAACGTGCTTCTGAAGAAGAATTAAAAGGCGTTTTAGGCTATACAGAAGATGATGTTGTTTCAACAGACTTCAACGGCTGTGCATTAACTTCTATCTTCGATGCGAAAGCAGGTATTCAATTAACAGATACTTACGTTAAAGTTGTTTCTTGGTATGACAACGAAACAGGTTACTCTAACAAAGTTCTTGATTTAGTGGCTCATATCTCTAAATAATTAGATTCCATATATATTCCTCAACAATTAAAAACCGCCGAATGGCGGTTTTTTTATGCTTATTATTTTTATGTTTATTATTTTGTTGAGTGGATTCTTCATTTAAAAATGAGAGATCTTGAGTTTAAGGCTAGAAAATTAAATTGGGGAAATGAATGCAGAATGAGAATATAAAAAATCAGCCTACATAAGTAGGCTGATCTAATTATAACAACGACTATTTTTCGATAGCACCTTGAATAGTAATATCAATTTCGAGAGAAATTATTTTGTGTAAAATGGAAAGTAATTGATCCAATTTTTCATTATTAACATTACCTTCTGCATCGAAATAACCATTCTGTTTTAAGCCATTAATAAAAGCAGAAAATACCGCTTTATCAAAGAATTCAGGCGCATTAATACCGTGCAACACAGATAAACGCTGTGCAATAGATTGACTTTCTTTTTCCAATTCGGCTCTAGCTTTATTAGGTTCAGCTTTAAGCAGGCTTAATGTAATAAAGTAACGTTGTAAAATTTCACGTACACCAGCGGCTAGAAGCTGTAATGAACGTCCACGTTTTTTATTAATGGTCAAAATGTTTTCGTGGTGTTTTAATATTTCCTGTCGGCATAATTCATCAATAATCGACAATAAATATTGTTGTAACCGTTCTTCAGGAATATTTAAGAAAAGTTCATTTGCCAAGAATGGATAGAATTTTTTCACGGCATCCAACACAAGATTTAATTCTATTGCTTCGTGATGTAATACTAAGCTGGCAATAAATGAAGGCAACACAAATAAATGCTGAATATTATTACGATAATAGGTCATTAAAACAGCGGAGTTACGTTCTAGTCGGACTATTTCACCGAAATTATCTTTTTCGATTAAAATGCCGACACGATCTAAATTTAAAACGTGTTGTAATATAGTTTCACCGTTTTCGTTAGGCAAAATAATATCATCATCGTAACAAGTATTACGTAATAATTGTAAGCAGGAATCAATCTGTTCAATTAATAACTCTTTGGATAACGCACGTTGACGTGAAGAGAGTAAGATCGAAACCGTTAAATTCATCGCATTCACAGCAGCGGCACGATTAATATTTACCATCACTTGATTGGAAACACGGGAAACTGCTTCATTAAACCATTCCGGACGATTTTTATCATCTGCATTATGATTGCGCCAATCCGGATAATGCTGATTTAAATAATTATTGAGTGTAATCGGCTCGGCAAAATTCACATAACCTTTACCGAGATTGCGTAATTTCTTGATAACGCGTAATACCAATCCGGCATTTTCTTTCTCTTTTGCCGCACCGCGCAGTTCTTTAGCATAAGTATCAACTTCCAGCACGTGCTCATAACCGATATAAACCGGCACAATTGAGATAGGGCGTGTTTGTTGACCGCTTTGCAAGGCTTGTAATGTCATTGACATCATCCCGGTTTTCGGTGCTAATAAACGACCGGTACGGGAGCGTCCACCTTCAATAAAAAATTCAACGGAATAACCACGATGGAACAATTCCGCGAGATATTCTCTAAAAATAGTGGAGTAAAGACGATTACCTTTGAATGTACGGCGAATAAAAAATGCCCCCCAGCTGCGGAATATTGATCCGACAGGCCAGAAGTTCAAATTAATGCCGGCAGCGATATGCGGTGGTACTAAACCTTGATGATAAAGGACATAGGAAAGCAATAAATAGTCGATATGGCTACGATGGCAAGGAACATAAACAATTTCGTGCCCCTCTAAAGCCAGTTTTCGTACACGATCTGCGTGTTCAACATTAATGCCTTGGTAAAGGCGATTCCATAGCCAACGCAAGAAGCGATCAGCCACACGTAGACTGCTGTAATTAAAGTTGGAAGCGATTTCCTGTAGAATTTTTTCCGCCTCTTGACGCGCCTTTTCCGGTGAAATTTTCTTATTTTCCGCTTCGTCTGCAATGGCATTCATAATATTTTCATTGCTTAGTAATTTAGCAAACATCGCAGAACGGTTTAATAGACGCGGACCGGTAGCGGAAATGCGTTGCTTCGAAAAGTGGATACGAGCGACACGAGCCAATTTTTGTGCCATTTTTTGATCGGATCCGAAATTATTCACCATATAGCGCAAAGAAACTGCTTGTGAAAAACGCACAAAATTATCACGCCCAAACCATAAAATAGTTGCAAATTTTTCAATACCGTTGAGTAAACGTAATTTCGGTAAACCAGATTTATCTTCGTAACCGGGTGAACGTCCCCAAAGTACAGAAACCGGAATTAATTGCACATCCAGATCAGGCAAATTGCGGTGCTGTTCTAGATATTGAGAAAAAATTTGTTCTGTTTCTTTTTTTACTGTTTTTGATTTAAAGAAACGACGTCCCTCATCGAGAAAAACATAGCGAGGCAATTGTTTTCTATTAATTTCATTCATCTCTAATGGATCAGGCAAACCTAAAGAAAGACAGTTTTTCTGAAAAATAAGTAAGTCGGTTTGAGAAGTGTAGGGAAGCACATAAATTAGGGGTTCATTAATATTGAGATGTAATTCTTCGATTGGATTATTGGGAATTGAATTACTCTTGACCAAAATAGATAGCGGCAAGCTTAATAATTTTCGATAAAAATTAAGAAAAAAAGCCATTTTAATTCCTTTATTTTGATTTTTAATAAAAAACGGCGTAAGTGTAGCATAAATTTATGATTAAAAGTGAGCGTCAGATCAAGCAATGCATAAAAGAACGGCGCTTGATAAATTATCTTTGCAATCCGAGAGAGGCTGTATATAATGACAGGTAATACTGTATAAAAGCACAGAGAATAGGATTATGGCGATAAAAAGTAATAAAGCACTGACGGCACGTCAACAACAGGTTTTTGATTTCGTAAAACAGCATTTGGAACAGACAGGAATGCCACCGACTCGCGCGGAAATTGCCAAACAGCTCGGTTTTCGTTCCGCCAATGCTGCAGAAGAGCATTTAAAGGCGTTAGCCAGAAAAGGCGTGATTGAAATTGTGTCCGGCACTTCACGCGGAATAAGGTTAATTGGTGAAGTGGAAGTGGCAAACGATGAACAGGATGGGTTGCCGTTGGTTGGTCGGGTTGCTGCCGGAGAACCAATTTTGGCGGAAGAACATATCGAAGCGATGTATCAAGTAGATGTGAATATGTTTAAACCGAAAGCGGATTTTTTGCTGAAAGTACAGGGAATGTCGATGAAAGATATTGGTATTTTAGACGGTGATCTATTAGCTGTGCACAGTACAAAAGATGTGAGAAATGGGCAAGTGGTGGTTGCGCGTATCGGTGATAATGTAACAGTAAAACGTTTTGAGCGTAAAGGAAATATGCTTTATTTGCATCCGGAAAATAGTGAACTTTCTCCAATTGTAGTCGATCTTAGCCAAGAAAATGTAGAAATCGAGGGAATTGCAGTCGGTATTATTCGTAATAATGCTTGGATGTAGATAGAGAGATAGACGAAAAAAAGAGTTAGGCGACAGATCAAAATTGTCGCCTTTTTCTATTTTGTTAATTTCTCGTGCTATAAAAGATTTATTATTTCAAAAATGTTAATTTTTTGTGTTTTGTTGGTCGAATAAATTTTCAGAAAATAAAATCCTGCCTATTTTTCATTTTGTTTAAATCTTGTTCTAACAACAGTTTCTTTGTATACCCCATAATTGTTGTTCAGCCACATAACTTTTTTGAGGTAGATCACGAAACTGACTTTTTTTATTAAAAATCTGTAAAAAAATAATTACCTACCGGGCAAATAATGGCACAATAATGGCACTTTTTACTTCTATTCTAAATAACGTAACCTTGGAGGATATCGTGCAGACTGTTAATGTCGATATTGCAATTGTTGGTGCCGGTGGTGGTGGCTTGCGTTCAGCAATCGCAGCTGCAGAAGCAAACCCTAACCTTAAAATTGCTCTAATTTCAAAAGTTTATCCAATGCGTAGTCATACTGTTGCTGCTGAAGGTGGTGCCGCCGCAGTAATTAAAGATGAAGACTCATATGATAAACACTTTCATGACACTGTTGCCGGTGGTGACTGGCTTTGTGAACAGGATGTGGTGGAGTATTTCGTAGAACATTCTCCAATTGAAATGACACAGTTGGAACGTTGGGGATGTCCTTGGAGCCGTCGTCCGGATGGTGATGTGAACGTACGTCGTTTCGGTGGTATGAAAATCGAAAGAACTTGGTTCGCAGCGGATAAAACAGGTTTCCATTTGCTTCATACTTTATTCCAAACTTCTATCCAATTCCCTCAAATTCAGCGTTTCGATGAACACTTTGTGCTTGATATTCTTGTTGATGACGGTCACGCACGTGGTGTCGTTGCAATGAATATGATGGAAGGCACAATGGTTCAAATCAATGCCAATGCTGTCATTATTGCAACCGGAGGTGGTTGCCGTGCGTTCCGCTTCAATACTAACGGCGGTATCGTAACAGGTGATGGTCTTTCTATGGCGTATCGTCACGGCGTGCCGTTACGTGATATGGAATTCGTTCAATATCACCCTACCGGATTACCGAATACCGGTATTTTGATGACAGAAGGTTGCCGTGGTGAAGGCGGTATCTTAGTGAATAAAGATGGCTATCGTTATTTGCAGGATTATGGTCTAGGACCTGAAACTCCAATCGGAAAACCTCAAAATAAATATATGGAACTTGGTCCTCGTGATAAAGTTTCACAAGCGTTCTGGCAAGAGTTGCAAAAAGGCAACACCTTGAAGACTGCAAAAGGTGTTGATGTAGTTCATCTTGATTTAAGACATCTTGGTGAAAAATACTTACACGAACGTCTACCGTTTATTTGTGAATTGGCACAAGCGTATGAAGGTGTTGATCCGGTTAAATCCCCAATTCCTGTACGTCCGGTTGTTCACTATACAATGGGTGGTATTGAAGTTGATCCTCAATGTGAAACCCGTATTAAAGGTTTATTTGCGGTAGGTGAATGTGCTTCTTCCGGTTTACACGGTGCTAACCGTTTAGGTTCTAACTCACTTGCTGAATTGCTTGTATTAGGACGTGTTGCCGGTGAACAAGCTGCTCAACGTGCAGTTGAAGCAAAACCAGCAAATCAATCTGTCATTGATGCACAAGCACAGGATGTGATTAAACGTCTTGATGCGTTGTTGGATCAGGAAGGTACTGAATCTTGGTCTGCAATTCGTGATGAAATGGGTAACTCTATGGAAGAGGGTTGCGGTATTTATCGTACACAAGACAGTATGCAAAAAACTGTAGATAAAATCCAAGAGTTGAAAGAACGTTATAAACGTATCCGTGTTGCTGACCGTTCAAGCGTCTATAACACTGACGTGCTTTATACCATTGAATTGGGTTATATCCTTGATGTAGCACAATCCATCGCTTGTTCGGCACTTGACCGTAAAGAATCTCGTGGGGCGCACCAACGCTTAGACTATACTGAACGTGATGATGTGAATTACTTGAAACATACACTTGCATTCTATAAAGAAGGTGGAGTACCGACTATTGAATACAGTGATGTGAAGATTACTAAATCGCAACCAGCAAAACGTGTTTACGGTGCGGAAGCAGAAGCCGCAGAAAAAGCAGCAAAAGAAGGGGCAAAATAATGGCGAACGCATTACAAACAATGACGGTTGAAATTCTACGTTATAATCCGGAAGTAGATAACGAACCGCATTTAAAATCTTATCAGGTTCCATATGATAGCCAAACCTCATTACTTGATGCGTTAGGTTATATTAAAGATAAACTTGATCCGGATCTTTCTTATCGTTGGTCTTGCCGTATGGCGATCTGTGGTTCTTGTGGGATGATGGTAAATGGTCGTCCTAGCTTAGCGTGTAAGACTTTCTTGCGTGATTTTAGTGGTCATATGCGTATTGAACCGTTAGCGAATTTCCCAATTGAACGTGACCTTGTTGTTGATTTAAGCCACTTTATCGAAAGTCTTGAATCAATCAAGCCATATATCATTGGCAACAAAGCACCGGAATTGAAGAATGTACCACAATCTTCTTCAGAATTGGCGAAGTCAAGAACAAAACAAACTCCGGCAGAGTTGGAAAAATATCGTACATTCTCAATGTGTATCAACTGTGGTTTATGCTATGCAGCGTGTCCGCAATTCGGCTTGAATCCTGAATTCGTTGGCCCGGGTGCAATTACATTGGCTCACCGTTATAACTTAGATAACCGTGACCACGGTAAAGAAGAACGTATGAAGATCCTTAACGGTAAAAATGGGGTTTGGAGTTGTACTTTCGTTGGTTACTGTTCAGAAGTGTGTCCAAAACACGTTGGTCCTGCTTCAGCGGTTAACCAAGGTAAAATTGAAAGTGCGAAAGACTACGTTTTTGCAATGTTAAAAATGCAAAAATAAGGAGAGGGTAGAATGACAACAGTAGCAACAAGTAAACGCAAAAAATATGTGCGTGAAGTCAAAGCGACTTGGTGGAAAAAGTTAGATTTTTACAAATTCTACGTCTTGCGTGAAAGTACATCAGTACCAACCATTTGGTTCTGTTTAGAATTATTCTATGGTTTGACTTGCTTAGGCAACGGTACTTTCGATAGTAATTTTGTGAACTTCTTACAAAATCCGGTGGTAGTTATTCTGAATATTATTACTCTTGGTGCAGTGTTACTTAACACATTCACATTCTTTAATATGGCACCACAAATGATGAATATCATTGTGAATAATGAACGTATTAATGTGAAAATGGTTACCAAGGTTTTCTGGGCAATTACCTTAGTAGTAAGTATTATTGCTTTAATTTTAGTATAGGAAACAGAAAATGAACAAAGAAACTCCAAAACGTTCAAACGAACCTGTCGTTTGGTTACTGTTCGGTGCAGGTGGCGCAATCAGTGCGGTATTTTTCCCTGTATTAGTCCTCATTTTAGGTTTTCTACTCCCATTTGGATTAGTGTCACCGGACAATATCATTGCATTTGCTCATACTTGGATTGGTAAATTGGCAATTCTCGTATTGTTAATTTTCCCAACTTGGTGTGGTATTCACCGTATCCATTTAGGATTGCACGATTTTAAAGTACATATCCCTGCAAGCGGTGTAATTTTCTACGGATTAGCAGTACTTTATTCCGTATTGACTATTTTTGCAGTGATTTCACTATAATCAACATTGAGTAAAAATCTCCTGTTCCGCAAGGACAGGAGATTTTTTTATGCCTTAAAAAAATTTATTTTGATATTTATTTTATCAAATAAAATAAATTCACTTCACAACTGTGAAACATTATTTTTACATCTAAAGTTAAAAAAATGATATTACGCAAAAGTCTATGAAATAACGCGATAATTTCTAATCTTTTTCTCAATTTTGTGATCTGTGTTATATCTCTTTTAGCAAAATTTATTTAAAATTGCCGCCGTTTTTTACTCTATTTGAAATTTTATCTATTCATTAAATTAAATAAGGAGCTCCTATGAGTATTGCTATTATCATAGCAACGCATGGTGTCGCAGCTGAGCAATTACTTCGTACAACAGAGATGTTGATCGGAGAACAAGAAAATGTCGCTTTTATTGAATTTGTTCCGGGGGAAAACCAAGAAACGATTATTGGTAAGTATCAGGATAAATTGGCGAATGAACTTTCCGGTTGTGATCAAGTGTTATTCCTAGTTGATACTTGGGGTGGCAGTCCGTTCAATGCAGCAAACCGTGTTGCGGACGGCAAAGACAATATGGAAGTAGTAACCGGTGTTAACGTGCCGATGTTGGTGGAAACCTTTATGGCGCGTGATGATGATTCTTCTTTAGAAGAGTTGGCAGAAATTGCTTTAGAAACAGGTCGTGGTGGTGTTCGCGCATTAAAATTGGAACAAAAACCACAGCAGGAAAGCAAACCTGAACCGGCTCCGGCAGCAGCAGATCCGGCTCAACCTCAGCCGGCAGCGCCTCAAGCGCAAGTTGCAACAGCCGGTAAACATATGGCAATCGGCCTTGCGCGTATTGATGACCGTTTAATTCACGGCCAAGTGGCAACACGTTGGACAAAAGAGAGCAAAGTGAATCGTATTATCGTGGTCAATGATGAAGTTGATAAAGACGATGTGCGTAAAACAATGTTGAAACAGGCTGCACCTCCGGGAGTGAGCGCACACGTTGTTAATGTGGCGAAAATGGTGCGTGTTTATAATAACCCTGAATATAACGATGATCGTGTGATGTTGTTATTCACTAATCCAACCGATGCCCTCTTTTTGGTTGAGTCAGGTTTGGATATTAAATCAGTCAATATCGGTGGTATGGCTTATCGTGAAGGCAAAAAACAGATCACCAGTGCCGTTTCAGTAGATGATAAAGATATTGCTGCATTTAAAAAGTTGGCTGAATTAAATGTTGAACTTGATGTGCGTAAAGTATCGAATGATCGCAAAGAAGATATGATCGATTTATTGAAAAAGAGCAACCTTATTTAACACTTAACTGAAGGAAAATATTATGGAACTTTCTAGTATTCAAATTATTTTGATCTTCATCATATCCTGTATTTCAGGGATGGGATCGATCTTGGATGAGTTTCAAACTCACCGTCCGTTAATCGCTTGTACCTTAATCGGTCTGGTTTTAGGTGATGTGAAAACAGGGATTATCGTTGGTGGTTCATTGGAATTATTGGCATTAGGTTGGATGAATATTGGTGCAGCACTTGCACCGGATGCCGCTTTAGCCTCCGTTGTATCTACCATTTTGGTTATCGTTGGCGGTCAAGAAATTACCACCGGGATTGCGATTGCGATTCCGCTTGCGGCAGCAGGTCAGGTATTAACTTATGTGGTGCGTGCGATTACCGTCGGTTTCCAACACCTTGCAGATAAATCCGTAAAAGACGGTAACTTAAACCGTTTAGACTGGGTACACTGCAGTGCATTGCTTCTACAAGCGATGCGTATTGCTATTCCGGCATTGATCGTGGCATTGACAGCCGGTACAGACACTGTTCAATCTTTATTAAGTGCGATTCCGCCGGTGGTGACAACCGGATTAAAAATCGCCGGTGGTATTATCGCCGTGGTCGGTTATGCAATGGTTATCAATATGATGCGTGCCGGTCACTTAATGCCGTTCTTCTATGCCGGTTTCGTGGTAGCAGCGTTCACAGACTTCAACTTAGTGGCACTTGGTGTACTTGGTACAATTATGGCAATTCTTTATATCCAACTTCACCCTAAATACAATCAAAGTAAGCAAGTGGTGCAAGTAGTATCAAGCGGTAATGACGATCTTGACAACAGATTAGATTAATGGGGAAAGCAGAGATGACAACTGAAACTAAAAAAGTAACCCAAAGCGATTTAAATAAAGTCGTACTTCGTTCAAACCTTTTCCAAGGATCTTGGAACTTTGAACGTATGCAAGCGTTAGGTTTTGCATTTTCAATGGTGCCGGTGATTAAACGTTTATATCCGGATCCAAATTCACAAGAGCGCAAAGATGCAATCAAACGCCATTTGGAATTCTTTAATACACAACCGTTCGTAGCCGCACCGGTATTGGGTGTTACTATTGCGATGGAAGAAGAACGTGCTAACGGTAAACCGATCGAAGACTCCGCAATCAACGGGATTAAAGTCGGTTTAATGGGACCATTGGCAGGTGTGGGTGACCCAATCTATTGGGGAACTGCTCGTCCGGTATTTGCCGCATTAGGGGCAGGTTTGGCATTAAGCGGCAGCATTTTAGGGCCATTGCTTTTCTTCGTATTATTTAACCTTGTGCGTTTAGCAACACGTTACTATGGCGTAACTTACGGCTATAAAAAAGGTTTGGATGTGGTTAAAGATATGAGCGGCGGTTTATTGCAAAAATTAACCGAAGGGGCTTCTATACTCGGTCTGTTTATTATGGGAGCGTTGGTACAGAAATGGACAACCATCAATGTGCCGCTTGTTGTTTCCACCATTACCAAACAGGATGGCACAGTTGAAGTTACCACCGTGCAATCCATCCTCGACAGCTTAATGCCGGGATTATTACCGTTGCTGTTTACCTTTGCCTGTATGTGGCTATTGCGTAACCGTGTCAATGCACTTTGGATCATTATCGGTATTTTCATTATCGGTATTATCGGGGCAGCAACCGGAATTTTAGGCTAATTGATAAAGGTGGGCAGTTGTCCACCTTATCACTATTCGGCGGAAGTGGGCTTTGCCCACTTTCTGTTTAAATAAATAATAAATTTCTGTTAGAACGGATAGAAATAGCTATGTTGATTAACGCCATATTATTCACTTTGATTATTCTCTACTTTCTGTTTGCCATTTATGATCAATTCTTAATGGAGAAACGTTACGGCAAAACGGCACTGAAAATACGGCTTCTACGCAAACAGAAAATTGAAGGGGTGGTAATGTTGGGGCTGATTTGGTTAGCTGTTTATCAAGCAGTGCCACAAGGGCTTGAACAAATGACAATTTACTTATTAGTAATGTTGTCAATTTTATTGATTTATCACTTTTTTGTGCGTTATCCAGTATTTTTACTAAAACAAGATGGCTTTTTTTTAAATAATATTTATATTCCCTATCAACATATTAATGCGATAAATATCAGTGAAAATGGCTTTTTACAAATCGTGTTAAAAAATCATAAAGCGTTGCCGGTCTATATTGAGAATGTTGATGACATTGCCGCTGTTTTACAGTTTTTAGCGCAAAGCGGCAGAATTACCCAGCCGATTGGAGGAAAATAAATTATGTTTTATCGCCTAAACGGAAAGGCACAACACTATATTTGGGGTGGAAAAACCTTTATTCCGCAATTATTACAACAACAGCCGGATCAACAAATTTATGCAGAATGGTGGCTCGGTACGCATCCAAGTGCCGTTTCCAGTATCGAAGTGAACGGACAACAACAAGGGCTTGATCATTATATTGCTGCACATCCGGCGGTGTTAGGTGAAAAATCGCAACAGCAATTCGGTGATAGATTGCCTTATCTCTTGAAGATATTGGATGTGGTCAAACCTTTGTCTATTCAGCTGCACCCAACCAAAAAAGAGGCGGAACAAGGTTTTGCACGTGAAAATGCACAAGGCATTGATCTGAAAGATCCGAAACGCAGTTATAAAGATGACAACCATAAACCGGAAATGATGATTGCGTTATCTGATTTTTGGTTATTACACGGCTTCAAAAGCAAAAGTGCGATTTTAAAGACCCTGTATGCACGACCGTCTTTGGTGGTTTTAGCGGAAAAATTGGAACAACAATCTTTAAAAGATTTTTATGCAGAGGTAATGCAGTCCTCACAAACGCAATTAGCACAATGGCTATTGCCGATTATTCAGCATAATCAAGTGGCATATCGAAATAATGAATTAACTTTGGATAATCCAGATTATTGGCTGTTATATGCTTTGGAAGCGATGGAAATTTCCGTAGGTAAACTGGATGCCGGCTTGTTAAGTTTCTACTTAATGAACATTGTTTATCTGAAAAAAGGGGAAGGCATTTTCCAAGATGCCGGTATTCCGCACGCCTATTTACGCGGACAGAATATCGAATTAATGGCGAGTTCCGATAATGTGATTCGAGGTGGTTTAACGCCGAAATATGTTGATATTCCGGAACTGTTAAAAATTGTCGATTGCACAGAAATTGTGCCAAAGGTGATTGCAGCGGTCAACAAAGAGAATGGTTACTACACTTATCAAACGCCAAGCCGAGATTTTGCGTTAAGCAATATTAACTTTGCTGCCGATTATCAATGCAACTTGAAGTCGGAAAGTGCAGAAATTTTGTTGGTAATGCAAGGTGAAATCAGCTTACACAATGCGCAGCAACAACTTACCTTAACGCAAGGTCAATCTGCTTTTATTGACGCAAACACCGCTTATAGCATCTCAGGGCTAAGTAGCGGTTATGCCATTATCGCGAAATTGCCTTAAAGACTAGAAATAATGCGTGAAGCAAACTCACGCATTATTGATAATTTGGTTTGGCGTTGGAATTATTGATCGCCTTTTTGATGGATTAAAATCATCACCACCGGTGCGATCACGGTGAACCAGATTGCCCACACCAGATCCAGACCACAATAAACGGCGGCAATGGCGAGGAATGTCGCCATAATACCTAACCAGTAACCAATCAAATTATAGTGCCGTTGTTCGCTTAAGCGGCGGCGAATAAAGGTGAGTGAGGTTAAATAAACGGCGATTGCGGTGGTTAAGGTTGCCATCGCAAACAGTGGCGATACAGAGTGTTCAGCGGCAGTGGTGCTGTTTAATTGCGTAACGGTATCCGCCACCAATTCCAATGCCGAACCGACAGCGGCTAAGGCGATAAAGACAAAATAATGACCATAGCCGAAGAAAAACGCCGCTTTGAACGTGCGCCGTTGTTCTAATAATTGTGCAAACGGCATTTTAAAATAGAGCCACCAAAGCGAGAACATAATGGCAGAGATGCCTAAACCGAGCGGCAAGGCTTCGGTCAGCAATGAAATTTCGCTACGCAATAATGGTGTGATGGCGTTGGTAATGCCGAGCAAGCCTTCACCAAGCAGAATAATCGCCAATAAGCCATAACGTTCCGCAATGTGATGCGGATGCCAACTGGTTGCCTCTTTTCGTTCTGCCCACAAAGGCACGGAGAGTTCAATCAGCATCATTAATGGCAGCAGATAATAGGCATAATCGGTTAAGACGAACACGACAATCGCCCATAAAATTTGGGTGATAATCAAACCGTAGCCGTAACGCAGGCAGGTTGCTTTTCGGTCTGAATCATTCTTTGCCGCTCTGAACCACTGATAGGCTTGCGCTAAACGCATAATCACAAAGCCCCATAACATATTTTTCATTGAACCGTTATGAAACACTTCATTAATACTCACGGCTAAAATCAATGCCCCGAACATTTGCACCATAGTCACGATACGATAGGCAGTATCATCGGTATCGTAGGCGGAGGCAAACCAAGTGAAATTCATCCACGCCCACCACACGGTGAAGAAGCAAAAAGAGAAAGTTGCCACCCCTTGCAGTAGGTGATGGGCGGCGAGTGCGTGATGCAAACCGCTTGCCGTGGCAGCGATAGCGATCACAAATACCAGATCAAAATATAACTCTAACGGCGTGGCGACACGGTGATGTTGTTGATGGTCGCGCGCCACCATTGGTTTTGTAGCAAGATAACGTTTTATCATAAATTAATTTTCCTGTTGATGGCGTTGTTGGCAGGTTTTTTCATATTTGTTTCCCCATTTGTGCATCGCCTTAATCACTGGCAATAGGGTTTGTCCAAATTCTGTCAGTGAATATTCCACTTTCGGCGGAATTTCCGGATAAACCTCACGATGCAAAATGCCGTCATGTTCCATTTCTCTCAGTTGCAATGTCAGCATTCGCTGCGTGATATTCGGGATCAATCGGCGCAATTCATTGAAACGTTGCGTCCCTTGGAAAAGGTGATACAGAATAATCACTTTCCATTTGCCACCGATAATCTCCAGAGTGGTATTTACCGGGCATTGTTGATGTTCGGTAATATTTTTGTCTGTCGCTTGCATTGTTTCCTCTGCTTGTCTGAAAAAAAACGGCGTTATTATAGCGAAAAAATTTTATAAAAAAAGTCTATTTATTTTTCATATTAATTTTAAAAATAACAGTTTTGTTTTTATAACTATATGAAAATTAAGAAATTATTTTAATTTAAAGGTATAAAAAATGTGCGTACTTACGAAAAATAAATTAAGTTTGTATAATGTACCACATAAATTCAAGGGATGAAATGATAAAGGAGGGTAATAATGCAAATTTCAGAATTGGATAGAATTAATCAGTTGGCACATAAAGCAAAAAATGAAGGTTTAACTACGGATGAAATTGCGGAAAGAGCAATGTTGCGTCAACGCTATTTAGCGAAAATCCGAGGTCAATTAACCAATATTTTGGCAACAGTTACGGTGGTAGATAGCGAAGGTAATGATATTACGCCACAGAAATTACGTTTAGCGCAACGCAACGGAATGATGATTTAAACAGAGAATGAAAGAACAAAGGATAGCAAAATGAGAAAAGTTAAAAATATTGGGGCTGAAGTAGATTAGCGTTAAATCTGACACCATTTCCGCAGGATTTTGAGCTGTTGAGATGGTGTCCCATAGTTGAAACGAAACTCACATTCTTTCAAAAAAAGAGGGAAAGATTTTCGATCAATTCCATTATACTTTCTTAGCACACGCTTTGCTTGATTCCAAAAATTCTCTATCCCATTAATGTGATTTCGCCGCTCAGCAAAATGAGTACTGTGGTTAATTCTATAGTGCGTAAACTCACTAACATCTAGCACATCATAGCTATGAT
>NZ_KB903678.1 GCF_000379785.1 Gallibacterium anatis DSM 16844 = F 149
GATTGTTATCATAGCTATGATGTGCTAGATGTTAGTGAGTTTACGCACTATAGAATTAACCACAGTACTCATTTTGCTGAGCGGCGAAATCACATTAATGGGATAGAGAATTTTTGGAATCAAGCAAAGCGTGTGCTAAGAAAGTATAATGGAATTGATCGAAAATCTTTCCCTCTTTTTTTGAAAGAATGTGAGTTTCGTTTCAACTATGGGACACCATCTCAACAGCTCAAAATCCTGCGGAAATGGTGTCAGATTTAACGCTAATCTACTTCAGCCCCATAGCTTTTTATCAGTGGCTGAAAAATGGAAAGTGAAAAAATCCCTAGAAATTGAGCCTCTCACCTTAAAAAAGAATTGGCGGCGTTCGGAAACTTATGTGTTCCTTTGCTTTTTACCTATGATAACAATGAATAAAAAAAGCTAAGTATCAACTACTTAGCCTTTATATCATAAAGTAATATTATAAAATGAAACGACTTAAATCTTCATTTTCAACGACATCACCGAGAGCGGATTTCACATAAGCTTCATCAATAGTCACTTTTTCACCACTCATATCAGATGCTTCAAAAGAAATTTTATCCATCAAGCGTTCCAACACCGTGTGTAAACGTCTTGCGCCGATATTTTCGGTTTTCTCATTAACACGAAATGCTGCTTCGGCAATTGTGGCGATTGCATCTTGAGTAAACTCAATCGTTACCCCTTCAGTCTGCATCAACGCTTTATATTGCTCCGTTAATGATGCATTTGGTTCAGTTAAAATACGCTCAAAGTCCTTCGCACTTAATGCACCGAGCTCAACACGAATCGGTAAGCGCCCTTGTAATTCAGGAATTAAATCCGAAGGTCTGGAAACCTGAAACGCGCCGGATGCGATAAACAAAATATGATCAGTTTTCACCATTCCGTGTTTAGTATTAATAGTTGAACCTTCCACCAACGGCAATAAATCACGCTGAACACCTTCACGCGAAACATCCGGGCCACTGGTTTCACCGCGTTTACAAATTTTATCGATTTCATCAATAAAAACGATACCGTGTTGTTCAACCGCTTCAATCGCTTTTAATTTCAGCTCTTCCGGATTGATTAATTTAGCCGCTTCATCTTCGATCAACACTTTTAACGCATCTTTAATCTTCATTTTGCGTTTTTGCGTTTGACCGCTGGATAAACTTTGGAACATTGATTGCAACTGGTTGGTCATCTCTTCCATTCCCGGTGGTGCCATAATTTCAACACCAACTGTGCCGCCGGCAGCAACATCAATTTCGATTTCCTTATCATCCAACTGACCTTCACGCAATTTTTTACGGAAAATCTGGCGAGTATTGCTGTGCGAATCATTGCTCTCAACATTGCCCCACTGATCCTTCGCCGGAGGCAACAAAACATCCAGAATTCGCTCTTCCGCCGCCTCTTCTGCACGATAGCGATTTTTATTAATCTCAGTCTGACGTACTAATTTCATTGCGACATCAGTCAAATCACGGATAATGGAATCCACCTCTTTACCAACGTAACCTACTTCGGTAAATTTTGTCGCTTCAACTTTAATAAAAGGTGCATTTGCCAATTTTGCCAAACGGCGAGCAATTTCGGTTTTACCAACCCCTGTCGGTCCAATCATCAAAATATTTTTCGGGGTTACTTCGTGACGCAACGGCTCTTGCAGCTGCATACGACGCCAACGATTACGCAACGCAATCGCCACTGCTCGTTTTGCATCCGCTTGGCCAATAATATGTTTATCTAATTCAGAAACTATTTCTCTTGGAGTCATCTCAGACATTTTTTTATCCTTTGTTTACGGTAATTCCTCAATAGTAAAATTCGTGTTAGTGAAAACACAAATATCACCGGCAATTTTTAATGATTTCTCAACAATTTCTCTCGCCGATAAATCGGTATTTGCAACCAATGCTCTTGCAGCTGCCATTGCATAGTTGCCACCGGAACCAATCGCCAGAATTTGATCTTCCTCCGGTTGCACCACGTCCCCTAGACCGGTAATAATCAATGACTCTTTGGCATCGGCAACAATCAACATTGCCTCCAACTTACGCAATGCCCGATCCGTACGCCACTCTTTTGCCAGCTCAACGGCACTCTTTAACAAATGCCCTTGATGCATTTCTAATTTACGCTCAAACAATTCAAACAATGTAAACGCATCGGCTGTACCACCTGCAAACCCGGCAAGCACTTTATCACCATATAAACGGCGCACTTTACGAGCATTGCCTTTCATTACGGTATTCCCTAGCGAAACCTGTCCATCTCCGCCAACTACTACGTGCCCATTACGGCGAACACTTACGATTGTAGTCATTTTTTCGTTTCCTTTTTTAGTCTATTTAAAAACAATGTTTCCCTATATGGGTGCTGGATAGGAAGTTTCAAGGCAGGTATCATCGAAAGTGATAAATTTTTATCCTAAGTACAGAATAAAAAGAGAAAAAATCAAAAATGTCTTATAAGGATAAAACAATGGTGTCTGCATAAATCATAGATTATGCAAACACCATTTTTCCATTTCAGTTTCAATAAGTTATTTACTTGGCAAATGATACAATCTGTTTTTATACAAATAACTTCCCCATAAGGCATAGGTTAACGCTTCTTTTTTCATCTGATCTGAAACCTCAGCCGGGTTTAAGCTTTTTTGCGTGGTATCATAAACAAACCCTTGCGGTTGTTTATTTGCTTCCAAAATCACCACTTGATGTTTGTCATTCATTAATGCCATTGATTTATCAAACTGCATTAATGCCCTGTTCGGGCTATATTTAGTCAAATCAAATCCCAACATTGGATATTGTGCATCTATGCCGATTAATGATAACAATGTTGGCGGCATATCTATTTGGCTGACTAAACGATTATCCGCTTTAGCGGCAACACCATCACCAATAATCAATGCCGGAATATGGAAATGAGCAATCGGCACAAGCACCGCACCCGACACTCGCGAATCGTGATCAGCTATCACCAAAAAGATTGTATCTTTCCAATATTTTGATTGTTTAGCACGTTTGAAAAACTCACCTAATGCAAAATCAGCATATTTTGCTGCATTGTTTCGTGTCGCTTTCGGCTGTTCATAAAGCGAAATTTTATTATCCGGAAATTCAAACGGATCGTGGTTGCTTGAGCTGAACACTAAACTGAAAAACGGCTTGCCTTGTTGCGATAATTTCTCAAACTCCTGATCGGCACGAATAAACAGATCTTCATCGGAAACACCCCAAGTACCTTTAAACATTGGATGAGGATAGTCATTTTCATCAACAATCTCCTCAAAACCATTGCCATAGAAGAAACTTGCCATATTATCAAAATGTTTTTCACCACCATAAATAAAGGAAGTGTGATAACCGTGACGTTTCAACAAATCAGCGATGGTAAAGAAATTAGTTTGACTATTCGGTAATTTAACTACCGAGCGCGCCGGTGTCGGCGTAAAGCCGGTGATCACTGCCTCAATGCCTCGTACTGAACGCGTACCGGTCGCATATAAATTCTCAAACCACCAACCCTCTTTGCTTAATTGATCCAAATTTGGTGATAGCGGTTTACCATTTAATGCACCGATAAATTGCGCACCTAAACTCTCTTCCAAAATAATCACTAAATTTTTTGGCTTACCTTGATAGCTCGCTTTATTTTGGCTTAAGAGCGGAATATCACCGTCAATATAATCGCTTGCCGGGCGTGGATGCAATGCTTTCAGTGTTGATAACATCTCTTCCGGCGGTAAACGTCCATAAACAGCTGCTGCATTTTCCTCATCCCCCATCTGTTGCATAGCAAACAGTACGGAATAACCAGAATTGAGTACTAACGAGTTGACCAAAGGGTCGGATGAAAATGCCACCATCGAAGGATTAATACCGCGATGTGCAAAAGTAGAACGCGCACCGATAAAGACAAATGCGGCGGTCAACAATGCCACCAATGGACGGTATTTCCATTTTCCCGCTGTCGCATAACGGGTCACATAACCGGATAATTTCCAATATGCCCAAATCGCCAATAGCGTTACGATCAACGAAATAATCATTGTCGCCAGATGCCCTTTTGCCAACATCGTGAACACCTCTTTCGGATTCACTAAGTACTCAACAAAAAGACGGTTCGGACGAAAATCATAAGTACGGATAAATTCCGGTGTTGCCAACTCCATAAAAAGAATGAATACCGATCCGGCTGTCAATCCAATGCGTAAAATAACTCGCATTACTCTGCCGATCGAGCTGTTATCCAATAATAACGTGGAGAACAGTGCAAACAGACCAAATAACCAACACAGTGACACCACATCCATCCGGATGCCCTGAATTAATAATGGAAACCAACCATTTACCGCATCAACACGTTCTTGCTGCCACAATGCTAATCCGATTCGGCTCAAGGATAAAATTACTAAATTCAGCAAGAAAAAGTAGATCACCGGATAAAGAGAAAATTTTCTAAACATACCACCCTCAGACATAAGTCTCTTTTTATTTATTAAAATTATTTCTTTAAAGGAATATTACAAAATAAACCTCTAATACCAAACGGTTATTAGAGGTGATTTCAAATAAAGAGTTCAATTTATTCGTCTATTATTTGTGTTGTCAGATAAGGATTATATTGTTTTTCATAACCTATCGTTGTTAATGGTCCGTGCCCGGCAACAACTTGCATATTATTATCTAATGGCCACAATTTATTTTTGATACTATCGATTAATTCCGAGAAACTGCCGCCTTGGAAATCAGTTCGCCCAATACTCTGTCTGAACAGAACATCACCGGTAAAAGCAATATTTTCAGCCTTATTAATGAACCCGATATGCCCAGGTGTATGCCCTGGCAAATGCAGAACGTCAAATGTTAACTTACCAATCGTGATAACTTCGCCCTCATTTAACCAACGATCCGGCAACAGTGGCGCACAATAAGGCAAACCGAATTGAGAAGCTTGCTCCGGCAGTGCTTGTAACCAATATTCATCAGATTTCTCCGGACCTAAAATATCAATATTTAAGTCACGTTTTAATTTTGCTGCGGCACCAACGTGATCCAAATGACCGTGCGTTAATAAAATAAACTTTGCAATTAATTTGTTATCTTCTAGAAATTGAAGAATTTTTTCTGCATCTCCACCCGGATCAATAATCGACGCATTCTTCTCATCATCCCAAACTACTGAACAGTTTTGCTGAAATGCCGTCACCGGAATAATTTGAACATTCATACTCATTTTTTAACTTCTAAACATTATCAACTACCGCGCCACGTTCTGACCGGACCGGTATCAACGTGTACAAAATTACTGCGCGGATAATAACCAACACCGCCGTTTTTTAACGACTGTGCCACTTCACGCACTCTATTTAACGCTACATTATCAATACGAAAATCTATCGCCTGCCCACGCATATGATAACTGTTGCTCGCCACGCCTTTACTGCGACGATGCATTGCCGCATTAGTTGCCGGCGCACGATAACCGCAAATCACTGAAATTTCACAAGAACGTAAGCCTAAACGCGACTGAATTTGGTAAAACTTCATAAATAATTTTGGATCCATATTGTGAACCAAATTACTGCGTCTATCCCGCATTAAATAATTTAATTTTTGTAATTCGGATTTTGCCAATCCTTTATTCGGTGAAAAAGGTGAACTTAATTTTTCACCTGTATTGATATTTTTAAAGTGTAGGATTTTAGGTGCTGCTGTGGATAATGCTGCCAAAGCGGAGTTGGCTACAAATGAGCTTCCTAGGATAATTCCGCCTAACGACAACCATTTACGGCGTGATTGATCAATATTTCCCATTTCCCTTTCCTATCGCTAACTAAAAAACCGGTTTCCTATTTTCAATGTACAAAAATGATTTTATACATCTTCGACTCAAAATAAGTGACTTCGTGGTAACTTTTCTATAGTTCTATAGTAAATAGTGAGTCTATAAATAAGAGATTAAAAAAGGCTATTGCATAAAGAATAGCCTTTTGGATTATACTGATTTTTACTGATGATCAAAGCAAATATTGTTGCAATAACGATTTATTTTCTTCGCTTAACGATAATTTTTGATCATAGCCATAAATATCAGCAACAGTATGAACCTTACCTTGAGCATCCGCCCACGCTGTTACATAGTAAAGATAGACCGGATTAGTAGACTGAATCGGTACCGAAGTCGTTTTACGGCTTTTTAGCACTTGTGCTTTTTTATCAACACTCCAGCCTGCTTCCGTTAACAATAAAGTCGCTAATTCATCCGATTTATTGACACGAATACATCCGGAACTGATCGCGCGGTTTTTATTATTAAACAGACGATGATTAGGTGTGTCGTGCAGATAGATGGCATCTTTACTCGGCATATTAAATTTAAAATTACCTAATGCACTATCACCGCCCGGCGCCTGACGCAAACGATATGGGAAGCGTTTTGCCGTCATATTTTCCCAATCGATAGTGTAAGGGTCGATAGTATTACCTTTGCTGTCAATGATGGTATAACCGTTACGATAAATATAACTCGGATCTTTGCGAACCTTCGGAATTAAATCTTCATTAATTAAGCGCACCGGCGCATTCCACGGCGGATTGACCACAATATTGCTCAGTTTACTCATCATTACCGGCGTTTTTCTCGCTTTTTTACCAACAATAACACGTGAACTTAAAATTTCCTCACCGTTACGATAATAATGTAATTGAAAAGTTGGAATATTCACAAAAATTCCGGTTTCAAAATCCGGAATAAAACGCAAACGCTGTAAATTAATAGCCAATTTCGCTAATACGTTGCTATCCGCTGTTGATTTTGTTAATTCGGACAAAATCGCTTTTTTGGTTTGTGCATAACGATGATTAACTTGATCAAATTTAGCGACAAAGGCTGCCAACTGTTGCTGTGATACCGCATCCAACCACGCATTAATTACCTCATCACTTGGCAACTGTGCGCGATAACGATAACTGTCATAAAGCCAATTTTGTGCATTTGAACGCACATTGGAAACATAATTTAAATAATTTAACCAACTATCAGTCACTAAAATATCAGCAGCCAAACTATTTTTCTCTACGTGTGAAAGTCTTTCCAATTGTGCTTTTACATCATTGGAAACATTGGTCAAACCTAATAACGCATAATCTTGCAAAAATTGGTTTTTCGCATTTTCATCTTGCCAAATAGGAGAAAAATCTCTAGCCGCATAAATTTCAGCCAGCTTTTCCGGAAATACCAACTGAACATCCTTCATCACCTCTTTCAACTTCAAAAGCTGTGCCTGTGTTTGATCTTCAGTTACCACTGCAACCGTACTCTCTTCCTGATTATTCTCATTCGCCGTCCCGTTCTCTTCCGCAAACGCCGAGCTAATCATCAATGATGAGAGAAACATTGTGGTTAAAACGTGTTTTTTAAGCAACATAATTAACCTCCTGATTAATCCTTAAGTATTGAAATATTTGAATGATAGCGTATAACCAGCTATAAAAATTTAAATCTATCGAACGCTCTTAAAAAAGAGGTGGAGAGATAATCCCTCCACCTACTTTATTCTATAACAAAAAATTACAAAAGATGTAAATTAATTTTGTTTTTGTGGCAACATATCCGATGCCATATGTTCAACTTCTTTTAATACAAAATCCGGTGCTTCATAATCTTTCGGTAAATCATCCAATTTTCTCAATGGCTTCTTACCTTCACGTTTAAATCTGGCATTTAAATCTTTTAAACGTTTAGCATCGTCTTTATCGTTCTCAGCTTTTCTATCCGCTAAATTTAAAGAAAGGAATTTGCGTTGATTGCGCTGATCTCTGGTTTCAATATCTTGATTTAACACAATAAATTCAGGATCGTTTGCCACTCTGGCTTTATGATTTTCTGACAATTTCTTAATTAAATCAGACAAATCTGCAACACGAGTATATTGTGCTTCAGGAATTTTATCCCACGCCAATGCATTATCCTCTTTACTTTCACCATATTCAGATTCATCAATAAGCTCGGCAATCTTAATATCTGGAGTAACCCCTTTTAATTGAGTGCTTCCACCATTAATACGATAGAACTTCTGAATAGTGTATTGAATTGCGCCTAAAGGTGTCGGATCAGTGTCATAAATAAAGTTTAACGGTCTACTTTGTTGCACAGTACCTTTACCGAAAGTGTCTTGACCGACAATGATCGCACGCCCGTAATCCTGCATTGCCGCTGAAAAAATTTCTGATGCCGATGCGCTGAAACGGTCAACAATCACAATCATTGGTCCGTTATAAAGCTGTTGCGGATCAACATCATCGTGCACACGGATACGGTTGAAAGCATCACGCACCTGAACCACCGGACCGTCACTAATAAACAAACCGCTTAAGCTGACCACTTCCGGCAAAGAGCCGCCACCATTATTACGAAGATCAATCACTAATGCTTCTGCATTTTTCTGTTTCATCTCTGCCAATAATTTAGTGACATCAACCGTTAAGCCATTATAAAAACTTGGAATAGTAATCACAGCAATATTGTGATTATCCACTTTTTCCATTTTTAATTTGGCTGCACGATCTTCAATACGCACCTTATCACGCACTAAAGTGACAATACGCGTTTTGCCGGTTTTTGCCGATTCCAATTCCAAGCGAACAGTTGTGCCTTTTTTACCTTTAATTTTCTCAACAACATCATCAAGACGCCAACCGACCACATCTTCGATTTCACCTTTCTTGCCTTGTCCGACACCAATGATTTTGTCACCCGCTTTAATTTTTTTACTTCTATCCGCCGGCGCACCCGGTACCAGTGATTTAATAATGGTTTCATCATCTTCCGATTGCAATGTCGCTCCGATTCCCTCTAATGAGAGATTCATATCTTCGTGGAAACTTTTCGCATTGCGCGGTGAAAGATAACTGGTGTGAGGATCCAATTCACGAGCAAAAGAGTTTAAAAACAGTTGCGTAATATCATCCGCCTTGGTCTGTGTTAAGCGTTTAATCGCCAAATTATAACGTTTTGTCAATTTTTTCTTAATTTGTGACCAAGATTTCCCTTGCAAACGCATAGAAATGACATCGTTTTTAACACGCTCTTTCCATAATTTATCCGCCTCTTCTTCTGTTTTCGGGAAAGGCGCTTTACTACGATCAATTTCAATCTGATCGTTTTCTTTTAAATTCGGTTCTTTATCCAACAACGAAAGTGCATAGCTATAGCGTTGATAACGGCGTTGTTGCAACAAATCATACATCGCAAAAGCCGCGGTTAAATCGCCTGCATTCAAATCATCATCAAAATGTTTTGCATATTTTGCCCGCAACTCATCAACATCGGATTGCAAAAATGTGTTATGGCTGTAATCCAAAAAGTCGATATAACGATTAAAAATCTTTTCCGATAATGCATCATCTAAAGAAAACTTCTTGTAATGTGATTGAATCAATCTTGATGTTACACGTTTTGCTTCCAATGAATTTGAATCGGATGGTGCCGGGACAACAATTTTATCTGCGCTGATATCCGGTTTTGCCGCCCACGCCGGCACATTCACAAATAACGTACCGATAACGATACTTAGTGCCAATTTCTTGAACTTCATTACGTTCAATCCTCTTAATTCTTATAAACCCATCAATCAATTTGAACTTGCGTTAGAAACAGAAAGCAGGCGATCACCTGCTTTGTTATTTCTTAACCTTTCGTCTATCACAATTGGAATACACGATCTTCAGTAACGGTTAAGACTAATCCTTGTGCCAATTCGACACGAACATTATCTTTGCCTACCGCAATTACGGTTGCAACCTGTGTTTTTTCACCGACTTTAATCTTGACTTGTTGTGATTCTTGCAAAGAAGCCAAATCCGCCGGCACTAAATTCGGTTTGCGTCTAACAACATTTCTGCGTGGTTTGTTATTCGGTTTACGTGCTGCTCGATTTTCTTTCTGTTGTGGACGATGGCTTGCATTTTTTGCTTTGCTTTCACGCAAACGTTGTTCTGCGTGTTCAATATGTTGTTGCTCCACTTCACCACATTCGTTGCCGTCAAGATCAACACGTTTTGCCCCGGCTTTATAACCGTATAAATAACGCCATCCGGCAGTATATTGACGCAATGCACGACGAATTTGTGTGTTGGAAACGGTATTATCATCTTTTAATCTAGCAATAATATCTTGAAAAATACCGATTTTTAACGGTTTTGCTTCGCCCTGTGTTGAAAAACAGCGCGGAAATTTTTCTGCTAAATAAGCGATCGTTTGGTTATTTTCTTGGAATTTATTTTTTGAAGGTGCAACATTTGCTGCTGGTTGCTGATTCGCTGTTTGGTTTTCTGTTTCTAACGACATAGTCCTACTCGTAATACTTGGTTAAATTGCCCTGTTATAGACATTAATTATGATTCATTGTGTCAATCTTTATCATAAAAATCTGCATTTTTAGTTTAAAGATTGACGCCTTGGAAATTCAAATCGATAAGATTATTTACTTGTATATTTTCCCTTTATTTATATACTTGTTCAACAACTTTTATTGGCTTATTTAAACTAATCATCTTATTTATTCAAAAATTTAATGCAAGTTAGACGTTTTTCTCCACTCTCCGCAACAGAACAGGCAATTTGTTGCGATATTTGCGACCACGCCATCTCTTTACCGGCGCTAAACGCAAATCAAAAAGCAAGCTGCCCACATTGTCATCACGTTGTCAGAGTCGGTGGTCTATGGAGTTTAAAGCGTTGTTCCATTTTGGCACTTTCCATTTTAATTTTGATGCCGTTCGCTTTCACCTTTCCACTGTTGAATATTCAACTGCTAGGTGTACCGGTTTACACCTCAATTTGGAGCGGTGTTTGGAAAATGGCGACTGAAGGCTATCCTTATTCTGCATTTTTAGTGCTATTTTGTGCAATTGTCATGCCGGTTTCCTATATTGTTTTGATTTTACTGTTGCAACTTTGCCGTCTTTTTCACCTACGCGCAAGAATGTTGTTGATGTCACTCAACTATATCCGTTCTTGGGTAATGCTTGATGTTTATTTAATTTCGCTTGCGGTGGCAGCATTTAAAGTGCGTGAATACGCCGATATTTCGTTTACGCTTTATCTTATTCCTTTTGTTTTAGTCACATTTTTAACCATCTTGCTGTTTACTAAAACATCACCGAAACAATTTTGGGATCTCTTTTATCCGCCACAATTCCAACAAAATCAACATCTTTGCTACTGTAAAACCTGTGGTTTAAGCTTTCCTGAACAAGCTGCTCCCGATCATATTTGCCCACGCTGTCACGCTAACACTGCATTAGATAAAAATTTAGTATTACAACGTACTTGGAGCACGTTAATTGCCGGCGCAATAATGCTGTTACCCGCCAATTTATTACCGATTTCCGTTGTTTATGTGAATGGTGCGCCGAGTGCAGATACGCTGATTTCCGGCGTGATTACCTTTATTGAAATGGGCAATTACAGCATCGCCGCTATCGTATTTATCGCCAGTATTTTTGTGCCGATTTCTAAGGTGTTGATTATGTTGTACCTTTTATGTTGCATTCATTTCGGCTATAGCAAAAATATTCACTTTCAGATGAAACTGTTTGAAATCGTTCATTTTGTCGGACGTTGGTCTATGTTGGATCTGTTTGTGCTATCGTTAATGATGTCATTGGTCACGAGAGGACAAATTATCAGCTTTTCGGTCGGCCCTGCCGCCATTTATTTTGGTCTTGCTGTTTTTTTGACAATGATTTCAGCAGAAGTTTTTGATACGCGTTTACTTTGGAAAAATTATGAAGCAAACAAATAATAACATTCCTACCTCAATGTCAGCCAAGATTTCCGCCATTAAGCGGATTTCACCATTTTGGTTGTTGCCTTTTATCGCATTTTGTGTCGGCATCGTGTTGTTTTATCAAATTCATCAGGAGCAAGGTGAAAAGATAACCATCTTTTTTTCTGACGGCTCAGGCTTAATTGCGGAAAAAACACCGATTCGTTATCAAGGCTTACAAATTGGTTTAGTCAAAAAAGTAAACTTCACCCAAGATATGAAATCGGTCAAAGTTGAAGCCAATATCTACCCAGAAGCCGTGTCGGTATTACGTGAAGATACTAAATTCTGGATTGTTCAACCCAGCGCCTCGTTAGCCGGCGTTTCCGGTTTAGATGCGCTCGTATCAGGAAACTACATCACACTTTCTCCGGGCAAAGGCGAAGAAGCGGATACTTTTGTGGCTGAAGATCGCGGTCCGATTGCCGAATTGAGTGAAGGTGATTTATTGATCCATTTAATTGCAGATGATCTCGGCTCCATCGAATTAGGCTCAAGCATTTTTTTCCGTAAAGTGCCGGTTGGCAAAGTGAACAACTATAGCTTTACTGATGATAAAAAAGTCGCTATCGACATCATTATTTATAAACAGTATGCAAAATTTGTGAAAAAAGAGAGCCGTTTCTGGAATATCAGCGGAATTAAAGCCGATGCCAATTGGAACGGTATTTCCGTTAGTATGGATAGCGTGCAGGCGATTTTACAAGGTGCAATTGCCTTTGATTCGCCGGATGACAGCAATGAAGTGCAAGGCGAAACCACCTTTCCGCTCTACGCTTCCATCAAAGCGGCAAAACGTGGGCTGAACGTTGATATCACGCTACCTAATGATATTTCCGGTTTAAAAGAGAACGACACGCCGGTCTATTTTCACGATCTGCAAGTTGGTGTATTAAGTGAAATCAATTATGGTGAAGATGAGGCGGTTATCAACAGTACCCCAACAATTCAAGCCAAACTCTTGGTTGACCCAAGCATCAAATCCAATCTCAAAAGCGGTTCAAAAATTGTCTTAATGGATCGCCCTTCATTGGCGGAAGTGTCTAATTTAAATCAATTTTTACAAGGTAAGTATTTTGAAATTATTGACGGCAACGGTACACCGACCAGCCATTTTGAGGTGATAAAACAGTCTGAATTATTACTGCAGCAACCGGGCGCTTTAATTCTTAGTTTAACTTCACCACAAACTTATGGCATAGAAGAAGGGCAACCGATCAGCTATAACGGCATTAAAATCGGTGAAATCGTGTCGCGTCAGGTTGAGATTGACAAAACCACCTTTAAAGCGGTGATTTTGGCAGCTTATCGCCATTTAATTAATGCAGAAACACTGTTCGTGGCCGCAAGCAATTTCTCATTGGATGTAAGCAGTGATGGCGTACAAATGAATGTGGAATCGCCACGAAAATGGTTACAGGGCGGCATTAACGTTTTATTACGCTCCAACAAAACAGGCGGCAAAGCCTTGCAACAATATCCGTTGTATGCCAATAACAGTAACGCACTTGCCGGCATTACTTCGGATAATATCAAACCGACTATCGTGCTGACCACAGCAGAATTGCCTGACATCAGCGAAGGTTCATTAGTGCTTTATCGCCGCTTACCTGTCGGTAAAATTTTATCGATCAAACCGAATAAGCAATCGTTTGATATTGCGGTCTTCATTAATCAGCAATACCAATATCTATTTACCAAACAAAGTCGATTCTGGGCAGAAAATGCGGTACAGGTTGATGTTTCGCTACAAGGGGTCGATATTAAAGCAGCACCGCTTTCCAGAATACTGAAAGGAGCAATCAGCTTCGATAATATTGGTCAAAGCGGTGAGCAAACCATCCTATATCCAACTCAAACTGCGGCACTCTCTGCCGGATATGAAATCACGCTTGTTGCAGATAATGCCGACAATCTTACAACCGGAATGCCGTTACGTTATTTAGGTTTAGAGGTCGGCACTATCCAAAAAATATCATTGGACAAACACAAACAAAGAGTGGTTGCATTAGCGTCTATTCAACGTGATTACTTCAATGCACTCAGTAAAAACGGCAGTCATTTTACCTTGGTAACACCGCAAATCTCTGCCAGCGGTGTGCAAAATTTAGATGCGTTATTGAAACCCTATATCAATGTAAGTTTTGGACAGGGTAAAACACAAACTCAATTCACGTTGTCCCGCGCTTCCGGCGAAAATAATAAATACCAAAACGGTTTTCCGTTAGTGTTGGAAACCGAAAATGCCGCTTCGCTTTCGGTTGGTGCGCCGGTGTTATACCGCGGTGTTGAAGTGGGAGCAATCAGCAATATTAAGTTGAATACTACGGCCGATCGTGTTTTTGTCGATATTCAATTAGCGCAACAATATCGCCATTTGGTTCGTCAAAACAGTGAATTTTGGTTAGCTTCAGGTTATTCCTTAGATATTGGTTGGAGCGGTGTTGATTTTCAAACCGGTACCGCACAGCAGTTACTTCGTGGCGGTATCGGCTTCTCCACGCCTTCCGGAAAAGTCGTGCAGCCAGTAGCAAAAGCTTATCAACATTTTCTATTGCAAACCAAAAAACCGGCTGAAAGCCAAAATTGGAATCAAGGCAGTGCGCCACAAAATTGATAATGGATGGAAAGGGCTCAAAATGGCGGAGCCCTTTCCAGCTTGATCTCGGCACACAAAGTTCTAACTTGGGCTGCTTTCTTCCGAACCTGACCCGCTGAGCTAGAGTTTGTTGCGAGGAACCGAAAAGGACTCCATTGATATGTCGAAAAGACGGGACGCATTATGCGATAAGTTGTCGCCAAATGCAAGTTTATCGCCAGCTAAACTGTTCATTCTTTTAGCATTTGCACGACGTTGCCATTAAATTTCGTTTGTTATTGCCCACCCTCAGCAATTTGCTCCAATTCCGCCCAACGATTTAAAGCATCATCCAATGCCTGTTCCTGTTCGGCTAATTGCTGTAATTTACTGCTGGTCACTTCGTTCGGCTGACTAAAGAAATCCGGCTGATTAATTTCCTGTTGCAACTGTTGAATCTGTTGCTCCAACTGCTCCAGCAATTCCGGCATTTTCGCCAATTCCTGTTGTTCTTTGTAAGAGAGCTTCACTTTTCGCACTTTACTGTCACGAAACGCCTGTTTTTTATTCTCTTTTACCGGTTCTTCTCTTTTTGGCTGTTGCTGTTCTTTCTGTGCTAACACATTCGCCTGTTGCTGTTTCGCATCGTGGTAACCGCCAACATATTTATGCAAAATGCCATCACCTTCAAAAATAAAACATTCGGTTGCCGTGTTATCAATAAATTGTCGATCGTGGCTCACTATAATGACTGTACATTGATACTCCGATAGCAACTCTTCCAATAACTCTAGTGTTTCCACATCCAAATCATTCGTCGGCTCATCCAGAATCAACAAATTATTCGGTTTTAATAATAATTTTGCCAACAATAGCCGATTTTTTTCACCGCCCGATAAGGCTTTTACCGGAATCATCGCGCGCTTAGGTGGGAAAAGGAAATCCTGCAAATATCCAAGCACGTGACGCTTCACGCCATTAACTTCCACATCTTGCTTGCCGTCCGCCACGTTGTCCATCACGCTTTTCTCAGGATCAAGGGTTGAACGATATTGATCAAAATAGGCCACTTCCAATTTTGTTCCTGTATGAATTCGTCCGGATGTCGGTTGTAATTCCCCCAATAACAGCTTAATCAATGTTGTTTTGCCACATCCATTCGGACCGATAAGCGCAATTTTATCACCACGCAAAATGGTCGCAGAAAAATCCTTGATTAGCGCCCTATCCGC
Organism: Gallibacterium anatis DSM 16844 = F 149; assembly: GCF_000379785.1. Lineage (GTDB taxonomy): Bacteria > Pseudomonadota > Gammaproteobacteria > Enterobacterales > Pasteurellaceae > Gallibacterium > Gallibacterium anatis. The sequence continues at coordinate 15,665 of NZ_KB903678.1, forward strand.
TAGCTGATAACTTAAATTTTCAATCTCAAACACAATTTTTCCGGAACGCACCGCGTTATCGACCTGAATATTGGCTTTCCCGATTACATCTCGACGCTGACGACGCTCCTCGCGCATTGCTTTCAATGCTCTCACTCGCCCTTCATTGCGCGTTCTTCTGGCTTCAATGCCTTTACGAATCCAAATCTCTTCTTGAGCCAAACGTTTATCGAACAACTCATTCTGCAGAGCCTCAACGCGCAAATCTTCCTCTTTTTGTTGCAAATATTGATCATAATTTCCCGGATAGGAAACCAATTTGCCACGATCCAAATCGATAATTCGCGTAGCCATTCTGCGAATAAAGGCTCTATCGTGCGAAATAAAAACAATACTACCTTTAAACTCCAACAATAAATTTTCTAGCCAAGTAATGGTGTCAACATCTAAATGGTTGGTTGGTTCATCCAATAACAATAAATCCGGCTCACAAACCAATGCTTTCGCTAAAGCGGCTTTTCGTTGCCATCCACCGGACAATTCTGCTAATGCGATATCCGGATTTAACCCTAATTTCGCCAAAATTTCTTGAATTCTTGTTTCAAAACGCCAACCATCAAAGTGATCCAGCTGACTCTGCACTTCAGACAAACGGTTCATCGTTTTTTCTTGATAATCTTGTGCAATTTTCAACGATAATTGATGATATTCTTTCAATAAATCTGCTAGCTCTCGCACGCCTTCGGCGACATAATCGAACACGGTACCTTCAATATGACGTGGCGGATCTTGTTCCAAACGCGCAATAATACGATCTTTCTCAATAATCAATTGCCCATCATCCATTCCTGCTTCCCCGGCAAGAATTTTTAATAAAGTCGATTTTCCTGCGCCATTACGCCCCACCAGACAGACTCGCTCCCCAGCCTCAATCGCCATATTGGCATAATCTAATAAAGGATGATCACTAAATGAAAGATATGCATTTGAAAGAGTAAGTATCGCCATAATTTGCCTATAAAATCATACAACTTGAGGGCGCTTATTGTAGCCCACAAAAGCAAATAAAAAAACCACTGCAATTCAATATCAAATCACAGTGGCTTTCGCTGATAATCAACTTTATTGTATTGCCTGTTCCAATTCAGAAATCATATTTTCTGTTGCTTTTAAACCGCCAAATGCCAAATACCAATTTGCTGCATCTAAATAAATAATATGATTTTGTTGATAAGCTTTAGTTTTCTTAATTAAATCATTATTCAGTACAATTTTTGCATTATCCTTTTTATCAGTAATTGCCGCTGTACGATCCACTACTAATAAATAATCCGGATTTTTCTCAACAATATACTCAAAACCGACACTCATTCCGTGAGTAGATGATTTAATATTTTTATCTGCCGGCGTAAACCCGAATTTTTGATATACCAAGCTATAACGAGAAGTATCACCATAAGCACTAATACGATTCTCGTTCACCAATATTAATAAAGCATTTTTACCTTTAGTGAATTTATTTAACTCATCCACTTTTTTATCTAATTCCGCAATTTTCTGTTTTGCTACTTCTTCTTTATTTACAATTTTTCCTAGAATTTCCAAATTATTGACTAATGATGGGTAATAATTGTTGTAATCATTTTGATAATAGAATACCGGTGCAATTTCTTTAAAACGATCCAACATTTTTTGTTGACGACCGGAAGCAATAATTAAATCCGGATTTAATTCATTAATTTTTTCAAATGCCGGTTCAGGCAAAGACCCCACATTCTCAAATTTATCTGCTTTAAATGACTCTAAATAAGCCGGTAATGCTGAAGATTTAGGAATACCGACAATACGATCTTCGGCATTTAATTCCCGTAATGTATCTGCCACACCAAAATCTAACACCACAATGCGTTTCGCATCTTGTGGAATAGTCTGCTTGCCTATTACCGAATCGACTGTTATATCCGCTGCATAAGCAGAAGTGCCAATAAAAAAGCCTAGTAAGCCAATAGCAAATTTTAATGATTTTTTCATCATTTTCTCCTTAATATAGATGATTTAAATTTAACGGAAATAGGTGGCAATTCTCTGCCCATTAATTTGTTGAATTGGAATATGCATATCATAAATATCTGCCAAAACATCAGTCTGCATAATATTATCTACTGTACCTTCAGCAATCAGTTTTCCTTGCTGCATTGCGATAATATTATCAGCATAACAAGAAGCAAAATTAATATCGTGAATAACAATTACGACTGTTTTCCCTAATTTTTCTACTAATTGGCGTAATACTTGCATAATTTGTACAGAGTGTTTCATATCCAAATTATTGAGCGGTTCATCCAACAGAATATAATCTGTATCTTGCGCCAATGTCATTGCAATATAAGCACGCTGCCGTTGCCCACCGCTTAATAAATGAATTTGTTTATGTTTCAATTCATTTAAATTCATATAATCAATAGCGTGTGCAATGGCATTATGATCTTCCTCATTTAACCTTCCTTTACTATATGGGAAACGACCAAAAGAAACTAATTCTTCAACGGTTAAACGCAATGGAATATGATTACTCTGTTTTAAAATCGCCAGTTGACGTGCAATATTTTCACTTGATTGTTGTTGCAAAGGAGTTCCATTTAAAATCACTTCACCTTGATCCGCCATTAATAACCGACTAATAATCGCTAATAACGTACTTTTCCCTGCGCCGTTTGGACCGATAAATGCCGTTATTTTTCCTTCCGGAATAACCAATGACACATTATCCACTACTTTTTGCTGCCCAAACTGTTTGCTAATATTTCTTAATTCTATTGCCATTGTTTATTTGTCCTAAGTAATAAATAAATAAAATAAACTCCACCGATAAAATTAACTAAAATACTCAATGTTGTTTTAAAGGTGAGTAATTGTGCCACAATAAACTGCCCTAATACTAATGTAATAATCGCTATTAAAATCGCAGTAGGAATTAACCATTTATGCTGATATTTCGGCATAAATTCAAAGGTAATATTCATAACCAATAAACCTAAAAATGTAATAGGTCCAACCAACGCCGTTGCTACTGAAATTAATAATGTTACGATAATTAATAGCTGTTTAGTTATTCGTTGGTAATTGATACCTAAATTTATAGCTTGATCACGTCCAAGAGATAACACATCCAAAACGCTAAAATAACGAATACTGAAAAGAGAAATAGCTACAATCATTATTGTCGCAATCCATAAAATATTGGTATTAATCCGGTTAAAACTAGCAAAGCCAATATCCTGTGCAATTTGGAATTCATTCGGATCAATTAATACTTCCATAAAAGTAGTCATACTTTGGAATAAAGTACCAAATACTATTCCTACTAATAATAAGAAAAACATATTTTGCTGTTCTTGTCTAAATAATAATTGATATAAGACTAATGCAAATAGCAACATTATTGCGCTTGAAAAGAAGAATAATCCAATAGAATCAATCGCAAATAATGTCGCTGATCCTGAAAAAAAGATAATAGCCGTCTGTATAAATAAATATAATGAATCTAACCCCAGTACACTCGGCGTTAAAATTCTATTATTAACCAACGCTTGAAACAGCATTGTCGATAATGCTATTGCCGTGCCGGTAACAATAATAGCTAATAAAGATAAACTCCGATGCATTAATGCATATTGCCAACGATTTGGTAATTGGTATAACAAATAAAAAACTGTTACAACAATCGCAACTACAATCAATAATATAATCTTTAAACGGCAAGAGAAAATATTACGCATTACGATACCTTTTAAATAATAAATAGAGGAAAATAGCACTACCAAAAACGCCAACTACGGCATTAATCGAAATTTCATAAGGATAAATCACAATGCGTCCAAGAATATCGCAAAATAATACAAAAATAGCACCTAATAATGCTGTATGCGACAAAGTATTGCGTAAGTTATCTCCTAAATATAAAGCGACAATATTTGGGATAATTAATCCTAAAAAAGGAATAACGCCTACGGTAACAATAACAATGGCGGACACAATCGAAACAATGGCTAGTCCTAAATAAAGTACCTGCTTATAATTTAATCCTAAGTTGGTGGCAAATTCTTCTCCCATCCCGACAATAGAAAAACGTTGCGCATAAATATATGCAAATAATAATGTTGGGATGCTGATATAAAGCATCTCATAGCGTCCACTCATAATGAGCGAAAAATCGCCTTGCAACCAAGCAGATAAATTTTGTAATAAATCTTGTTGGTAGGCGATAAAAGCGGTCATAGAACTAATAATATTGCCAAACATAATGCCAACTAGCGGCACAAAAATAACATCGGTAAATTTTAGTTTTGACAATAAAGTCATAAATAATAATGAGCCGGCAAATGCGGCAATAATTGCAATAGCCGATTTTAATAACATTGAAGCATCAGGAAAGCAAAGAATAGCTAATAACACACCTAATCGCGCACAATCCATCGTTCCGGCGGTGGTTGGCGAAACAAAGCGATTACGACTAAGTTGTTGCATAATTAAGCCACAAATACTTAAACCGGCACCGGCAATCAAAATGCTCACTAAACGAGGAATACGGCTGATCAATAAAATTTGCCACTGTTCGGCATCAAATTGTAGTAGACCGCTAATAGAGACGGAACTCACACCGATTAATAAAGAAGTAATTGATAATACCGCCAATAATAACAACAGATATCGTCGTTGAATCATCATTTTATATCAACTCTTATAAATGAGAACAATTCTTATTTTTCTAATAAGCGGCAATATTGCCACGATAGCAAATGAATTTCAAGTAAAAAATAACCCTGTTATCTATTGGGAATAACAGGGTTTTCACAAAAAAATAAACTATACTGTTTTAATTTATAGCGCACCACATTACGCGTTTCTATAAGAAAAAATTTATAATATCAATTAGTTATATACACTGAATCCATATTTCTCAAACACTTTTGCGGCAGAATCTGTCTGCAAATAACTAAAAAATGCTTTAGCTGCTTCGCTGTCATTACCTCGAATTAACGCTGCCGGATACTCAATTTTCGGATAGCTATCCGCTGGGAAAATAGCCACCACTTTCACTTTGTCACTCTGTTTTGCATCGGTACCATACACCACACCTAAAGGCGCTTCATCTCTTTCCACCAACGCAAGTGCTGCTCGTACATCCTTGCCACGAGCCAATTTAGATTCGATCTTATCCCACAGACCAAGTTTTGTTGTCGCCGCTTTCATATATTGCCCTGCCGGGACGTGATCAGGATCACCGACAGAAAGAAAACTATGCTGCAACTCTTGTATCCAATCTCCTTTTGCAATATCAATTTGCTGCAAATGGCTCTCTTGATTAGCGATCATCACTAAATCATTACCGACCAATACACGGTCTGAATCTTTTAGCAACAACCCTTTCTCTTTCAAATAATTCATCCATTTTGTATTAGCAGAGATAAAAATATTTGCCGGCGCTCCCTCTTCAATCTGTTTTGCTAATGTTGACGATGATGCAAAAGAGAAGACAATCTCATCTTTCGGCGAGTTTTGTTTATACTGTTGAGCAATATCCTGCAACGCATTGGTCATTGATGCTGCAGCAAAAACCGTTACCTGTTCCGCATATGCATACATTGTAGCGATGGAAAATAATGAAGTAATTAATAACTTTCTAAACATTACCGTTCTCCTTTTCTTGTGATGAATAAATTTTCTAACTATTGCTACTTAAGTAAAATCTGTATATCTAACAAATAGATATAAACCATTTGTTGCGCAACGAATATTGACGAAAGTTGTTGCTTAACGGGAATATCAATCACCATATCATCAGACAGACAAACAATCACCGTACTTCCGGCACTATTGGTTTTTATCGTCTGAATCGTTCCTTGTAAACAATATGGAATGCTGCTATTTGCTATCGGCTGTGGGCTTAAAACCAGATCACGCTGGCTAATCAAACATTTTACCGAGCAACCAACATCAATTTTCGATATGGTTGGAATCGCTAACGGTTGTTGAGCTAATTCTACACAAACAAGGTTCTCTTTATTCGCTGTCACTGTTGCCGGGAATAGCCACTGTTTTGCTTGTTCTCGTTGCCACTCTCTTAATACGCCACTATTCCAAATAGTTTCAATATCAGAAAACGCCGCCACTTTGCCGTTTTCTAATAACACCACACGATCCGCCAATGTTTTCAATTCATCCAAACTATGCGTAACATAAAGAATTGGAATATCAATTTCTTGCACTAATCGCTGCAAATAGCGCATTAACTCCTGTTTTCTCGGAATATCCAGTGCGGATAAAGGCTCATCCATCAATAATAATTTTGGTTCGGAAAGCAAGGCTCGACCAATAGCAACACGCTGTTTTTCACCTCCTGACAAGGTTATCGGATAACGATTTAAAAGTTGTGATAATCCTAATAACTCTACAATCGCATTAAACTTTTCTTTTGAAAAAGATTTCATACCGTAGGTTAAATTTCCTTTAACGCGATAATGAGGGAATAGACGCGCTTCCTGGAAAACGTAGCCGATATGACGTTGTTCAATGGGCAAATTAATCTGTTGTGCAATATCAACTAACCTATTGTTCTGCAAGCAAATATATCCCTGATCAATATGACTCAACCCCGCAATCATATTTAACACCGAAGATTTTCCGGCTCCGGAACGCCCGAACAACATTGTGATTCCCTGTGTCGGCAACTGCAGATCAACCTCTATCTGAATATCAGGAAACTGTTTTTTAATCCGTAATTCAAGCATAACGTTGCCCTAATTTTTTGTACATATAACGCGCCAACCATTCTGATAATGCTAATGAACTCAAGGATAACATTATGGAAAGTAAGCATAGTTTAAAGGCTTGATCCTCTGCTCCCGGTGTTTGAATAAAGGCATACATCGCTAATGGAATGGTTTGCGTTTGCCCAACGATATTGGAAACAAAGGTAATCGTTGCACCAAATTCGCCCAAAGAGCGCGCAAAGCCTAACACCATTCCAGCCAATACCCCCGGCAATGCCAATGGCAATGTAATGGTAAAAAATACACGTTTTGGTGAAGCTCCTAATGTTCTTGCCGTTAATTCTAAATGCGGATCAATATTCTCTAATGAGAGCCGAATTGAACGGACAACTAATGGAAATGCCACTACCGCTGAAGCTAACACCGCACCTCGCCAGCTAAAAGCGAACGATAAACCAAACCAATTAAACAGATATTGCCCAATGATGCCTTTTCTTCCCATTACCACCAACAATAAATAACCAATCACCACTGGTGGCAACACTAACGGCAAGTAGACCAAGCTATTAAGCAATGATTTACCCCAAAACTGTTTTCGTGCCAATAACCAAGCAATAAAAATTGCAAAAGGCAAACTCCATAGCATTGCATTCAGCGCCACTTCCAAACTTAGCCATAATGCTTTCACTTGTTGTGGCGTAAACATAAAATAGTTTAACCAATCCATACAGAATTTCCCTTCAAGCCATCACTTAGTTTCTTAGACCGACACCGCGTTTAATTAATTGATAAACAAAGCAATATAAGATTGCAATAAACAACGCCAACACACTGAAAGTGTAATGCAGCGACACATCGCTGATGCCTAAAAAGCCATAACGAAAACCGTTAATCATATAAACGATCGGGTTTAATTTAGATACCCATTGCCAAAATTCCGGTAATAACGAAATAGAATAAAAAACTCCGCCCAAATAAGTTAGCGGCGTTAAAACAAAAGTCGGAATGATAGAAGTATCATCAAATGAACGTGCAAACACCGCATTAATTAAACCGCCTAACGAGAATGTTGCCGTGGTCATCAACAAAATACAGAGAATAACGACCCAAGAATAGACATCAAAACGGACAAAAAAGAGGGAAACTAAGGTAACCAAAAAACCAACAAAAATGCCTCTTGCCATGCCGCCGGAAATATAACCTAAAATGATGATATGTGGTGAAGTAGGCGATACCAATAACTCCTCAACGTTACGTGCAAATTTTGTACTATAAAAAGATGAAGCGACATTTGCGAATGAATTGGTGATTGCCGACATCATAATTAATCCCGGAACAATAAATTGCATATAACTTACGCCATTCATTTCACCGATCCGCCCACCGATTAATTTTCCGAAAATCACAAAATAGAGCATCATCGTGATCACCGGCGGCACTAAAGTCTGTACCCAAATACGCATAAATCGTTGAATTTCTTTGCGTAAAATGGTTTTATAGGCAACCCAAGACAGTGACGACATTTATACTTCCTCCTGTTTTGCTTTATCCGCATCTGATTTATTTAACGCCATACTGACGAACAACTCTTCTAATCGATTTGCCTTATTACGCATACTTAACACCGTAATATCCTGTTTTTCCAGTTCAAGAAAGAGTCCGTTTAATCCCTGTTCACGATGTACTTCCACCTCTAACGTGACAGGATCGACAATTTTCACGGCATAATCACTTAATTTCACCTCAGATACGCTATGCGCAAGATCCAAAATGAACGTTTCCGTTTCCAATTTTGATAACAGAGATTTCATCGAGGTATTTACCACTAATCTCCCTTGCTGAATAATGCCAATATTTCGGCACAGCATTTCCGCCTCTTCTAAATAGTGCGTAGTTAAAATAATCGTGGTTCCCTGTTGATTCAGTTCTTGTAAAAATTGCCACATAGTACGGCGTAATTCGATATCCACACCGGCAGTCGGCTCATCCAAAATTAATAGACGAGGTTTATGCATCAAGGCACGAGCAATCATTAAACGGCGTTTCATACCGCCGGATAACTGCATCGATTTTTGATAACGCTTATCCCATAAATCCAGTTTTTTCAGCCAAATTTCCGCCCTTTTTAAAGCTTCCTGACGAGGCACACCGTAATAACCGGCTTGATTAGTCAAAATATCAATCACTTTCTCAAAATTATTGAAATTAAATTCTTGAGGTACAACGCCCAGCTGTTTTTTCAACTCACTCTGTTGAGTATCTAAATCATAACCGAACACTTTTACTTGACCACTCGTCTTATTGACCAAAGAACTGATAATACCAATTGTGGTAGATTTTCCGGCACCGTTATGCCCGAGCAGTGCATAAAAATCACCCTCTTTTACAGTAAGATCAATACCGTGCAAGGCTTTAAAACCATTGCGGTATGATTTTGTTAATTGCTTAATTTCTAATGCAAACATTAATGATCCTTCAATTATTTTCTTTTGTTGATGAAAATGTCATAGGCAGGTAGGATTTTATCGGTATAATGCAAAATGCTCGACAATAATAACATATCTTCAAGATTAAGGTGTAACAATGAAGAAAATCGAACAGCTGTTTGCCAACAATTTCAAATGGGCAACAGAAATGAAAGAGCAACACGCAGATTACTTTGCTCAACTTGCCGAACATCAAAAACCGACTTACCTTTGGATTGGCTGCTCCGATAGCCGCGTTCCTGCCGAAAAACTAACAAATTTAGGTCCTGGAGAACTGTTTGTACATCGCAATGTCGGCAATCAAGTTATCCATACTGATCTGAACTGTCTGTCCGTAGTGCAATATGCCGTTGATGTACTCGATATTGAGCATATCATTATTTGCGGTCATACCAATTGTGGCGGCATTCACGCCGCAATCAGCAACCAAGAACTCGGTCTAATTAATAACTGGCTGCTACATATTCGAGACATTTGGTTCAAACATAGCCATCTATTAGGTAAATTATCACCGGAACAGCGTGCGGATGTTTTAACCAGAATTAATGTTGCCGAACAGGTGTATAACTTGGGGATGTCCTCTATCGTACGTTCCGCCTGGAATCGTGGTAAAAAACTCTCACTCCACGGTTGGGTTTACGATGTCAGTGATGGTTTTCTCATCGATCAAGGTGTAATCGCGACTAGTCGAGAAACACTGGAGATCACTTACCGCCAAGCTATTGCCAAATTGCTCTTAGAATATGTGGATCAACCACAATCAGTAACAGACGCCAAACTTAAATAAACAGCCTTAAATCTTGTCGACATCAAATTCGGCAAGATTAATTGCTAACGGTCGTTGATAAAATTCTGCCAATGCAAGGCGAAGTTTTTCCGCTCTTTTCGGCAACCCTTTCTCCACATAAGCACAAACTTGTTTATACACCGCTTGCTTAAATGGTTTTGTATCACCGGGATTACCATTCAAATTATCAGCACTGGCAAAATAACGAAAACCTGCCGCATTGGCTAAAATCCATTCCAGAGCTTGTGGTTTCACCTCCACTTTTTCAAATTCCCGCTGTTGAGCTTCACTACGACCATCTGGCTCATACCAATAACCAAAATCTTCTAATTCTCTGCGCGCTTTGCCAGCAACCAGCCAATGAGCTATTTCGTGTAAACCGCTGCTATAAAATCCGCGAGCAAAATAGATTGCGTGATAAGGTCGCTCCTCCGTTGCCGGCAAATAGACAGGTTCATCCCCACCTTTTTCTAATTTTGTATTATATTCTGCATAAAAACAGCGATTAAAAATCGCCATTAGATCTTCTATTTTATGATCCATTATCTTTTCCCTAAAAAATAATTAATGCCTTAATTACACTAATTAAGGCATTAACCAACGTAGCAATTTAATTGATTATTTTAAATTTTGTAACGCTTCAATACGTTTTTCTAATGGCGGATGGCTCATAAATAAACTTGCCAACCCGCTTCTTTTACCATTGATAGCGAATGCTGCCAACTGACCGTTAAGCTCTTCCGGCTCGTGAATTGATTGCAAACGACGCAATGCTGCGATCATTTTCTCTTTTCCTACAAGATGAGCCGATCCGGCATCTGCATGAAACTCACGATAACGTGAGAACCACATTGCAATAATGCTGGCTAAGAAACCAAATACAATTTCTAATACCATTGATACCAGAAAGTAGATACCTGAATTTGAGCTACTTTCTTCATCACTGCTACGGCTTTGTGCCGCTACACTGGCAATTAAACGCGAGAGGAAAATAACAAACGTATTTAACACGCCTTGCAACAATGTCATTGTTACCATATCGCCGTTACCGATGTGACTCACTTCGTGTGCCAATACTGCTTCCGCTTCATCTCTTGTCATACTGTTTAATAATCCGGTGCTTACTGCAACCAAAGAATTGTTTTTACTTGCGCCGGTGGCAAACGCATTCACATCCGCAGAGTGATAAATCGCCACTTCCGGCATCGGTAAACCCAATTTTTCAGTCTGTTGCTTAACCGTATTCACCAACCAACGTTCTGTTTCATTTTGTGGATTGACAATCACTTCAGCGCCAACAGAGCGTTTCGCCATTGTTTTTGATAAAAACAACGAAATTAATGAACCGCTGAAGCCAAATAATGCTGCAAAAATTAACAAACCTGTCGCCTCTTGGGCGCGAATGCCCGTAAGCGTTAGAATAATATTAAACACAAATAAAACGGCCATATTTGTGATTAAAAACAAGACAATACGCATCATATCCGATTTTCTCCTTTTCATAATGCTTCTGTGCAAATTGTGCTTTTATATAGCATTTCTTTATCAATTTTCAAGAGTTTAAAAAATTTTTTATTCAAAATTAATCCCAAAGACTCATTTGCTGTTGTTGATGAGGCGGTGGCAAATGAAGATGAAGACCGATTAAACGCACTTTTCGTCCTCGACTTCGTTGCCATGCAATTTCCAACAGTTGCTGAAAACTCCAAAATTCACATATCAATCCGCTTTTTTCCACTGTTGTAATTTGAAAATCAGAAAATTTCAGTTTTACACCCAACTTAAAAGACTGCGCCGAAATACTGACAGAATAACGCTGCAAGCGCCCTAACAACTGTTGATATAATTTTTCAACTATCGACAAACTTTGTGATAATTCCGCCAAATCAATTAAAAGTGTTTCCTCAACTCCGATTGATTTACGCTCTCTATGCGGTTGTACTTGTCTTGTGTCATTAGCGTGGCTGAATTGCCAAATCCGCTCTCCCATTTTTCCTAGCTGATCATACAATATATGCCATGGAAAACGGCGCACATCCTCACAAGTTATTAGCCCCATTGATGATAACTTTTCTGTTACTACCTTTCCTACACCGGGAATTTTCGATAACGTTAAATTTTTGACAAATTCATCCACTTCACCGGGTGAAATCACAAACATTCCGTTCGGTTTATTTTTCTCGGAAGCAATTTTGGCTAAAAATTTTAAAGGTGCAACACCGGCTGAAGCTGTTAAATGGAGTTCCGTTTCAATATCTTGTCTAATAGCTTGTGCAATCCAAGTTGCCGAACCGGAATAGGCGTTAGATGCGGTTACATCCAAATAAGCTTCGTCCAATGAAAGCGGTTCAATAATATCAGTATAGCGTTGAAAAATTTGATGTAATTGCCGTGACACCTCTTTATATAGCGGCATATTCACCGGTAATAAAATTAAATCAGGACAACGCCTCAATGCCTGTGCACTGGACATTGCACTATGCAACCCATAACGCCTTGCAATATAGTTACACGTCGCTAAAACACCGCGTTGTTGGGGCAAACCGCCAACGGCGACCGGCTGATTAGCTAAGGCTGGATTATCTCGAATTTCTATTGCCGCATAAAAACAATCCATATCAATATGAATAATTTTTTGCACTGTCATTATGTTGTCTGATTAAGTTAAAAGGATAGAATATTCTACACAAATACTGTATAAAAATACAGTATTTATTACTTAATGTCTCTCGCAAAAATCGATTAACACGCTTTTATGACTAATAATCCAGCAACTATGCAAAATATAATTTTCATTGCTTGACTTACCACTTTGAAATCCGTATTATTCACAGCGCTGAAAACAAGCTATCCTGCGGAGGAATGGTCGAGTGGTTGAAGGCACCGGTCTTGAAAACCGGCGAGGATTTACGTCCTCCAAGAGTTCGAATCTCTTTTCCTCCGCCATCTCATTCTTAAGAAACCGTAAGTTTGAAAAATAACTTACGGTTTTTTGTTTTTATCCTTTATGTTAACCTTTCCGTCGCGCTTATTTAATCGTTCTCGATGTCAACAACGATCTAAATGAAATGCTACAAAGCCCCCCTCACTTAAATACAGTGCTTTCTAACATTTTCTATGGCAAGTCACAAAAGATAGTAAAATATTGAATAAAATTATGAAGATAATAAAAAGACTAAACACTATTTCAATCTAAAACGGCCTCGACTGTAACGTGTTTTCAGCAATGCGGCATTGGCATTCAATGTTGGTTGTGTTGTTGTCGCCACCTGTAGTGAATGTTGCATAGTATGTGCGTGGGTAATTGCAATCGCTAATGCATCGGCAGCATCTGCTTGTGGGGATGCGGACAAATGCAAAATTCTGGTGACCATATGTTGCACTTGCTTTTTATCCGCTGAACCAATGCCAACAACCGTTTGTTTTACTAATCTGGCGGCATATTCAAATACAGGCAAATTCTGATTTGTTGCAGCCACAATCGCCACACCTCTCGCCTGCCCCAGCTTTAATGCTGAATCAGCATTCTTTGCCATAAAAACCTGTTCAATGGATAACATATCCGGTTGAAATTGCGTAATAATTTCCGTTACGCCGCTATAAATCCGTTGTAATCGGCTCGGCAGATCATCCACAGCGGTACGAATCACACCGCTGCCCAAATAGGTCAGTTGTTTACCCTGTTGTTTAATCACACCATATCCGGTTAAGCGAGAACCGGGGTCAATACCAAGAATAATTGCCATAACAGAAAAAATAAAAAAATAGGGCGAATACGCCCTATTTTTAAAAGTTAAATTATTCTAAAGTTGCTGCGACTTCATCGCTCATATCACCATTGTGATAAACGTTCTGTACATCATCACAATCTTCTAACATATCAACTAAACGCATTAATTTTGGCGCAGTTTCCACATCCAATTCTGCAGTAGTTGACGGAATCATTGTCACTTCAGCTTCATCGATTTTGAAACCTGCCTGTTCTAAAGCGTCGCGCACTGAGCCCAACTCTTCCCAAGCAGTATAAATTTCAAAGCTGCCGTCATCTTGAGGCTGAACATCATCCGCACCCGCCTCAATTGCCGCTTCCATCAATGCATCTTCATCCGCTTCATTAATTAAGATTAAGCCTTTACGAGTAAATAAATAGGCTACCGAACCATCTGTTCCCAAGTTACCGCCGGATTTGGTAAAGGCGTGACGCACTTCAGAAACGGTACGTTTGCGATTGTCTGTTAAGCACTCAACGATAATTGCTGTACCACCCGGGCCGTAACCTTCATAAACGATAGATTCCATATTGGTATCGTCGCCACCGCCGGCACCACGTTGAATTGCACGATTAATAGTATCGCGAGTCATATTATTTGATAATGCTTTATCCACTGCTGTACGTAAACGTGGATTTGACCCCACATCCGCACCGCCTAATTTAGCAGCGGTAACCAACTCACGAATTAATTTAGTAAAAATTTTACCGCGTTGTGCATCTTGTGCCGCTTTACGGTGTTTAATATTAGCCCATTTACTATGACCAGCCATGAAAAATCCTCTTTAGTTTTCAATAGGTTGATGTATTACAAATTTCTCTATCGCTTGCGCGTTGTTCCAAGATTTCGTCATCTTAACCGCTTCGTCCGCTTCAACCCAACGATAAGCCAAATGTTCACTTAATATCACATTCTGCTCTTCATTCAACGGCAAAGTAAACCAATATTCGTGACAATGCGTTACATTAGGGGCGTAACGTTGCCGAAATTGGGCAAAGATTTCAAAATCAACTTCATAATGGCAATCATTTAATTTAAACGGAAGTTTGGAAATATCCAATTGCAACTCTTCAAATACTTCTCGTTGAGCAGCTTGTAATGGAGTTTCTCCCGGTTCCAAACTGCCTGATACTGATTGCCAAAAATCCTGATCGTCTTTACGTTGCAGCATTAAGACACGTTTTGTGGTGCGACAATATACCACAACTAAAACCGATTCAGGGTGTTTATATTTCATCATTTACTCAGAAATAATCGTTTTAGTGGTGTTAAATAAATATTCCGGCTTAACAATATCCGTTAACCTTGAATAAGGAATTAACAATTGGATTTCGCCTTCCGCAAAACTGCCTAACATATAAGGCAAATAATCCAATAATAAGCCGTTATAAACGAATGCGAAGTTATCTGTCGGTTCTGCAATCCAGCCTCTATCTTCTCTTTCTAGAAGACGTTGCTCCGCTTTTGCTTGATCCGGTTCAGACTCCACCACAGAAATATATTCAAGATAGGCTTCTCGCAATAACTCGGCAAATTCTCGTTTTTTTCCCGGTAACAAAATATCGTCCAAATCTAATAATTTTTTCGTTTTTAAATCAAAATTATAAAAACTTGTACCGTAAATACCGTGAGCACCGCCGGTAAAGGCATAATAATAAGTTACAAACATTGCCAATTGATTATTTTGCGCAAGAAACCGCGGTTTATATTCTAATGAGTAGCCTACAGGCATCACATCGTCATTATCAAAGAGGCGTTCAACATTTGCGATAAATTCCTTTTTCAGTTTATCAACCGGCAATTTATCCCATTGCGCCTGCTTTTCTTTAATTTCTCGATTAGAAAGCGTATAACTATCAAATTTTAATAGTGAACGTGCAGCCTTTTGAAAGTAAGGATCAATCCAATCAATATTGGTTTTTAGTGTATAGAGATCCATCTGATAACAACGTTCACGATCCTCTTTCTGTCGTATACACTTTTGTGTCTGTAAGAAAATTTCCGGCTGTGCGGTTACCATTGGCACTGAAACCGCATCTGCCGAAGTATTCGGCATTTCCGCCGCATTAATTTCTTCACAGACAAATAGGGCTAAGCCGGTCATTCCCAACAAGCCCCATTTAATTATGTTCATTATCTCCCCTTTGTTAATCTTTCGCTTTAACCACTTGGATTGATAATTCCTGCAACGCTGCCGGATTTGCTACGCTTGGTGCTTCAGTCATCAAGCAGGCTGCGGCAGTTGTTTTAGGGAAAGCAATGACATCACGAATATTTTCCGTACCGGTCAACAACATTGTCAAACGGTCAAGACCGAATGCCAAACCGGCGTGCGGCGGTGTACCGTATTTCAAGGCATCAAGCAAGAAGCCGAATTTTTCATATTGTTCCTGTTCATTAATACCAAGAATACGGAAAACGGTCTGTTGCATTTTTTGGTCAAAAATACGAACGGAACCACCGCCCACTTCATAACCATTAATCACCATATCATACGCATTGGCAACTGCATCAACCGGCGATTTTTCCAATTCTTCAGGAGTAACATGTGCCGGGGAAGTGAATGGATGGTGCATTGCTGCCAAACCGCCTTCGCCGTCATCTTCAAACATTGGGAAATCAATCACCCATAAAGGTGCCCATTGATCTAATTGAGTTAAGCCACAATCACGTCCTAATTTCAAACGTAATGCTCCCATCGCATCGGTAACCACTTTGTAACTATCCGCGCCGAAGAAAATAATATCACCGCTTTGTGCTTGTAAACGTTCAAGCAACGCTGCAACAACCTCTGCGGATAAGAATTTAGCAATCGGACTTTGAACGCCGTCAATACCTGCATTAACATCATTGACTTTCATCCACGCCAAACCTTTCGCACCATAAATAGTGACAAATTGAGTATATTCATCGATCTGTTTACGAGTAATATGCGAGCCGTTCGGTACGCGAATTGCTGCAATACGACCTTTAGCATCATTTGCCGGACCACTGAATACTTTGAAATCAACTTCTTTTAATAAATCAGCAACATCCACCATTTCCAACGGATTACGCAAATCCGGTTTATCAGAACCGAAACGACGCATCGCTTCCGCATAAGTCATAATTGGGAATTTGCCTAAATCAACACCCAAAATTTCCAACCATAAACCGTGAATCATCTCTTCCATAATGGCACGCACTTCCGGTGCAGTAAGGAATGAAGTTTCCACATCGATCTGGGTAAATTCAGGCTGACGATCAGCACGCAAATCCTCGTCACGGAAACATTTTACAATTTGGTAATAACGATCAAAGCCGGACATCATTAATAGCTGTTTAAACAACTGCGGAGATTGTGGCAACGCATAGAATTTACCTTTATGTACACGGCTTGGTACAAGATAATCACGCGCACCTTCCGGAGTTGCTTTAGTTAACATTGGCGTTTCAATATCTAAGAAACCGTGGCTATCCATAAAACGACGCACGTAGCTGGTAATTTTGGCACGTGTTTTTAAACGTTGCGCCATCTCCGGACGGCGTAAATCCAAATAACGATATTTAAGACGCTGCTCTTCTGTATTATTTTGATTGAAATCTAGCGGTAAAACTTCAGAAGCGTTATAAATTAAAACATCCGTTGCAGAAACTTCCACTTCACCGGTTGCCATATTTTTATTGATTTGGTTTTCCGGACGGGCAATAACTTGTCCTTTAATTTGAATACAGTATTCGCTGCGTAAATTTGCAGCTTTTTCAAAGGCCTGTTGATTTTTAGGATCGATAAAAACCTGTACAATTCCTTCACGATCACGCATATCGATAAAAATTAAACCGCCTAAATCACGACGACGATGAACCCAACCACTAAGAGTAACTTCCTGACCGATATGGCTGCGATTTAACGCACCGCAATAATGTGAACGCATCATAAAATAAATCCTTGTTGTATAAATTAGCTAAAATAATTTGACTCGGCGATTATAGCGAAAATTAGCCTTACTTTGAATTGGAAAATGGACTGTTTACGCTTTAATTGCAAGCATTGAACCAAAGTTAAAACATTGGAACCACATTTCAATATGATTAAAACCTATATGCTGCAAAAGTTCCTTTTGATGTTCAATGCTGTCGGTCTTCATCACATTTTCCAATGCGGTACGTTTCTGGCTGACCTCCAATTCGCTATAACCATTGGCGCGCTTAAATTCATGGTGTAAATCAATCAAAAGATCGTTCACCGCATTATCTTCAAAACGATATTTTTCTGATAACACCAAAATTCCACCTGGATTTAATCCTTGATAAATTTTTCTGAGTAATGCTGCCCTATCTTCCGGCGGAATAAATTGCAATGTGAAGTTCAACACAACCATTGAAGCATTCTGAATGTCTACTGTACGAATATCGTCACAAAAAATTTCAACCGGCACCTCGCTATGGTAAGCGGCTAAATGTTGTCGACAGCGTTGTACCATAGCTTCAGAATTATCAATACCAATAATTTTAACGCCATCACAATGAACGTTACGGCGTATAGATAATGTTGCTGCACCACGAGAACACCCCAGATCATAAACCTGTGTTTGCGGTTGCACAAAACGAGCCGCCAACATTCCAATTGCCGTAATAATATTAGAATATCCCGGAATTGAACGTTGAATCATATCAGGAAAAACTTCAGCGACACGCTCATCAAAAGTAAAATCACCCAATTTTTCAATAGGTGCGGAAAAAATTGTATCTTTAGACATATGGATAAATAGGAAAGTAAACTTTTTAACTCAAAAATATAATGGGGGAAATTGGGGTAGGTCGCGGAACGACCCACCCTATAAAATTTATTCGACTTTGAAAATCCAACCTTCCGGTGCTTCAATATCGCCGAATTGAATGCCGGTCAATTCTTTATAAAGTTTTTGGGTAACCGGACCAACTTCAGTTTCAGAATAGAACACGTGGAAATCATCACCATACTGAATACCGCCAATCGGGCTAATCACGGCAGCAGTACCACACGCGCCTGCTTCAGTAAACTGATCCAACTGATTAATATAAACATCGCCTTCAATTGCTTTTAAGCCCAAACGTTTTTCCGCAAGATAAAGCAATGAATATTTAGTAATACTAGGCAAAATAGATGGTGAATACGGTGTAATAAATTCATTATTTTTTGTGATACCAAAAAAGTTAGCGGAACCCACTTCTTCAATCTTAGTATGTGTGGCCGGATCAAGGTAAATACAGTCACTAAAATTACGTTCGTGAGCGTGTTCTCCCGGAAGCAAACTCGCCGCATAGTTTCCACCTACTTTTGCGGCACCGGTACCTTGTGGCGCAGCACGGTCATAATCAGAAACAATAAAGTTTGTCGGTTTTAAGCCGCCTTTGAAATAAGCACCTACCGGGCAACAGAACACGGTAAAAATATACTCTTTCGCCGGATGCACGCCGATATTTTCGCCAACGCCAATCAATAATGGGCGCAAATAAAGTGTCGCTCCGGTACCATAAGGCGCCACCCATTCTTCATTAGCTTTAACGACCTGTTTACAGGCATCAATAAACATTTCTACCGGCACGTGCGGCATTAACAGACGATCACAGCTGCGTTGCATACGTTTTGCATTTTCATCCGGACGGAATAGATTAATTGAACCGTCTTTGCAGCGATAGGCTTTTAACCCTTCAAAACATTGCTGACCATAATGCAATGCCGGCGAACCTTCGTGCAGAACAAGTTGATTATCTTTGGTCAATTCACCTTTTGACCATTTGCCATCTTTCCAATGTGCAATGTAGCGATAATCGGTTTTGATATAACTAAAACCCAAATTTTTCCAGTCAATATCTTTCATAATTCTTCCTTAATTTGTTGTGTCCTAAAAAATAAATATTAATCTACACCATAATAACGGCTTTGCAAGCACTTCCAGCAGAGAGTGAGTTTTTTATAAGCAAAAACAAAAAAGTGCGACTTTTATCAGCCGCACTTTTTATTATCAAGCGTTAAGGAGAACCTTATTTAACAAAATTTTCACCTAATTCAATATCTGCCTTCAATGTTGGCAACATTGCTTCAACTGCCGCTTTTTCAAATGCGCTCAATGGGCCGATCGGTAATAAGGCTTCAACCCCTTCTTTACCTAAACGGACAGGTTGTGCGAAGAAACGTGCATATTCACCGTTACCTTCAACATAAGTGCATTCAACCACTTTTTCACCATTTAATGCACGCACAAGTGATAATGCGAAACGTGCTGCTGCTTGAGCCATAGACAAGGTTGCAGAACCGCCACCCGCTTTTGCATTAACAACTTCTGTACCGGCGTTTTGGATACGTTTTGTTAATGGTTCAATTTCTTCTTCTTTCCATTCAACATAATGAACTTGAGATAATAATGGAAGAATGGTTACGCCTGAGTGACCGCCGATAACCGGAACTTGTACTTTGCTGACATCAACATTTTTCAATTCAGCCACGAAAGTTTCTGAACGAAGGGTATCCAAAGTAGTCACACCGAAAAGTTTACGTTTGTCATAAACACCGGCTTTTTTCAACACTTCCGCAGCAATCGCCACAGTGGTATTTACCGGGTTAGTAATAATACCGATACAAGCTTTCGGACAAGTTGCAGCCACTTTTTCGATTAAGTTTTTCACGATACCGGCATTGATATTGAACAAGTCGGAACGATCCATACCAGGTTTACGTGCTACACCTGCTGAAATCAACACAACATCCGCACCTTCAAGCGCAGGAGTCGGATCTTCACCGGCAAAACCTTTAACAGTAACCGCTGTCGGAATATGGCTTACATCAACCGCCACACCCGGAGTAACCGGAGCGATATCATATAACGCCAAATCAGAACCTGCCGGTAATTGTAATTTCAATAATAAAGATAATGCTTGACCAATTCCGCCTGCCGCACCTAAAACAGCAACTTTCATTTGTATACTCCTTAATGGTTAGATAAATAATTAATGAAGAAATTCTATGCCTACTGTAACAAATTTTCAAACAAATAAATTCAATATTGAGAGCTATGCCACATTTTCTAACAAAAGTTTGATTTATTTTCAGAAAACTCACCACTTGGCTATTTTTATGCAGTATAATTGCAATTTAATCTTCATTTCTGCATTTTTATGCAAAATTTATGCAATTCTTATCTTGGTTACTATGGAAAATAAACAAGAAAAATTACTTTCAGCATTTAAATCTTTATTAGCAGAAGAAAAATTCAGTTCGCAAGGTGAAATTGTCAACGCTTTAACCGATATGGGCTTTAAAAATATTAATCAATCCAAGGTTTCAAGAATGTTGGCAAAATTTGGCGCAGTGCGAACCAGAAATACAAAAATGGAAATGGTCTATTGTCTGCCAAATGAGTTAAGCGTGCCGACAACTTCCAGCCCATTAAAAAATTTAGTACTGGATATTGATCACAATAACCACCTTATTGTGATTAAAACCAGTCCGGGTGCGGCGCAATTAATTGCGCGTTTATTAGATTCCGTCAGTAAAGCGGAAGGTATTTTAGGGACGATTGCCGGTGATGATACTATTTTCGTCTCACCGACAAGAGATATTCAAATTGATCAACTTATAGAGAATATTCAAGCATTATTCAACGATTCTCTATAATTTCACAAAGGGGGAAGAGTATGAATATACTAATCACAGGCGGTACAGGTTTTATCGGTCGGGCAGTATTGAAACAGCTCGAAAGTGAAGGAAATCAAATTACGCTTATTTCTCGCTCGCCGGAAATATATCGTACTCAATTTTCTGCCAAAACAACTATTCTTTCCTCTTTATCTTCTTTCGAGAATTTAGATGAATTCGATGTGGTAATTAACCTTGCCGGTGAACCGATTTTTGATAAACGTTGGGATGAAGCGCAAAAACAATGTTTGTTAGATAGCCGTGTACATATTACACAGCAACTGGTTGAGTTGATTAATCGCAGCAACCAACCACCGCACACTTTTATTTCTGGGTCTGCCACCGGTTATTACGGTCATAATGATCAAATTACACTCACTGAAAAAATGCCGGCTGCCGATGATTTTCAAGGGCAGCTCTGCAAGCAATGGGAAGATACCGCTTTACAGGCAAATACTCGAGTCTGTTTATTACGCACCGGCTTAGTATTAGGCAGTTACGGCGGTATGTTAGCGAAAATTCTGCCGTTATATAGCCACTGGCTTGGCGGTAAATTAGGCAACGGCCAACAGATTTGGTCTTGGATCAGTCTGCCGGATATGGTCAATGCGATTATTTTTCTATTAAAAAACCCTCAGTGCAGCGGTGCTTTTAATTTAGTTTCACCTAATCCGGTCAGCAATCAAGAATTCAATAAAACGTTAGCAAAACTGATGAAGCGTATTGCTATCTGCCACGTTCCTGCGTGGTTATTACGCTTAATTTTGGGTGAACGCGCTTCACTATTGCTGAATTGTCAGAAAGTTTATCCGGAAAAACTGCTAAAAGCCGGTTTTCAATTCACGCTGCCGACCTTAGCGGATGCCTTAAACAAAATTCTGAAAAACTGATTGTTTAAATATTGGTAATCACTGAAATAGCTTGCGGGAGGATCAAATCTCCCGTACTATCGCTACATCTTTTTGTTTTCATCTCTTTTATTCAAATCGAAAACAAATCTTTTAATCTTTTTCAATGCATTAAAACACTGTAATGACTAACAATAACAAAATAAGGATAATGTATGACAGAACAAACTTTTATTTTAGGCAAAGATGCCGCTTTGGAAGATTCCATTGCCAACTTCCAACAAAAATTAAAAAATCTCGGTTTCAATATTGAAGAGGCCTCTTGGCTTAATCCGGTGCCTAATGTCTGGTCGGTACACATTCGTGATAAAGAGTGTCCGCAATGCTTTTCCAATGGCAAAGGTGCCAGCAAAAAAGCAGCTCTTGCATCCGCTTTAGGTGAATATTTTGAACGTCTTTCCACCAACTACTTTTTCTCTGATTACTATTTAGGCAAGAAAATTGCCAACGGTGAATTTGTTCATTATCCGAATGAAAAATGGTTCCCGATTGAAGATCCGGAATTACTGCCAAACGGCATTCTGGATAATCAATTATTGGATTATTTTGATCCGAATCAGGAATTAACTCCGGATCTCTTGGTCGATATTCAATCCGGCAACGATGAACGCGGCATTGTAGCATTGCCTTATGTGCGTCAATCCGATCAAAAAACAATCTATATTCCACAAGCAATCATCAATAATCTCTATGTGTCTAACGGAATGTCCGCCGGTAACACACAGAATGAAGCGCGTGTACAAGGGCTATCTGAAGTTTTTGAACGTTATGTAAAAAATAAAATTATCGCCGAAGCAATCAGTTTGCCGCAAATTCCAAAACAGGTGTTGGATCAATACCCATCTGTGCAAGCCTCTATTGCTAAATTAGAAGAAGAGGGCTTCCCTATTTACGCATTTGATGCTTCATTAGGTGGACAATATCCGGTTATCTGTGTAGTGTTGCTCAACCCGAATAACGGCACTTGCTTTGCCTCTTTCGGTGCGCATCCAAATTTTGCAGTCGCATTGGAACGTACTGTTACCGAATTACTACAAGGCAGAAGTTTAAAAGATCTTGATGTCTTTTCACCGCCGTCATTCAATAATGAAGATGTTGCCGATCACGCCAACTTGGAAACACATTTTATTGATTCCAGCGGTTTAATCTCTTGGGATTTATTCAAACAACAAAGTGACTATGAATTCGTTCATTGGGATTTTTCCGGCACCACCGCTGAAGAGTATAAAAATTTGATGGCGCTGTTCCGCCGTGAAAATAAAGAGGTCTATATTATGGATTATCAGCATCTCGGTGTTTACGCTTGTCGTATTATCGTGCCGGGAATGTCTGATATTTATCCGGCTGATGACTTAATTTATGCCAATAACAATATGGGAATGGATTGGCGTGAAATTATATTGGATCTACCACATTTCCATCACGATCAGGAAACTTATCAAGAATTATTGGCAGAATTGGACGAACAAGCAATCGATGATGCAGTGCGTGTGCGTGAATTTATTGGTATCGTTGCGCCAAAAAACAGTGGCTGGCAGACATTACGTATCGGTGAATTAAAATCGATGCTTTATCTTGCCTTGGGTGATCTGGAAAACGCATTGGAATGGGCAACTTGGACATACCAAATGAACAGCTCTATTTTTAGAGCTGAACAAGCTAACTATTACCGCACTTTAATTAACAGCCTTGAGTTATTTTTAGATGAAAATCGTGATCCGGCACAATATCGTGAGGTATTTAACCGGATGTATGGTGAAAAAGCGGTTGATTTTGCTTGGAATGCGATTAATGGCGGCAATCCGTTCTTTTTATTACCAGCTAGCGATGAAACATTATCTAATTTTAATGAACATCAAAAATTATTACAGGCATATGAAAAACTACAAAAAGCAAAAAAAGCATTCTATTAATTAACATATCAGGTGTGCTTAAGGCACACCTTTTATTTATACGCTTGCTTGGCACTCCACCTCTTTCCGATAATCTGTAAATAAAGTAGGTAACGTTTTCACAATCGCTTCTAACTGTTTTACTAATGGAAGAAGTGCTGATAGCTCACTGTTCTCGCTACCTTGTTGTTGTAAATCAGATAATAATTTTGTGACATCCAGCATTGATTGCTCAAATTCCGGCTTACTAAGTTGTGCAAAATTATCCAATATTTCCACAATATGGCGAGAAATAGGATATAAATGAATCAGCATCTGTGTATTTAAATGTGAAATTCCCATTTGACTACGAAATGTTGCTAACGCAGAAATATAACTTAATAAGGCATAATTTAATTTCAATAAATCAAAGGCATTATTTAAACGTGATTTATCCTTATAGCCTTGATAATTAAGATTAGATACAGCGGTATTTAATGCCGTTGCATTATCATGTGCCTGACGGCGAATAATACGATATTTCAGATCATTATGATTACCAAATTGCAACTGCACAATAATCGTTAATAAATATCTCGCATTGCTCTTCAAAGCGTTAATTAACGTATAATTTAAACGCAGATATTTCCAATCCGGCCATAAATAAGAAACAGCTAATCCGGCAATAAAACAACCGATTAAAGTATCAATTGCTCTCGGTAAAGTAGCCGAAGCAATATCAACTCCAATAATATTAAAGCTCATTAATACCTGAATAGTAATAAAGAAAGTGGAAAAACTGTAGTTATTGGTGCGGAAAAAGAAGAACAAGCTACTAGCAATTACTACAATTCCCAATTTACTTTCCAAACTAGTGGAAAAATAAGGTAATAATGAACCGACTAATACCCCCAGAATCGTACCAATAATACGCTGTCTAAGTCGTGCCTGAGTAGTAGTATAATTCGGTTGGCACACAAAAACTGCCGTTAATAAAATCCAATATCCACGCTCAATCGGTACATTATTTGCAATTAAACAACATACCGTTACCACTATCGTCAAACGCACGGCGTGTCTAAATAATTGAGATTCAAATGTACATTGATTTTTAATCACTCGAAAAATATTTGCCAATCCGGTAATGCGATCCTGATGAATACGCCAATTAACTGTTGTGGTGTCAATATCTTTTGCTTTTGCATCCAAGCGGGATAATTGCTGCTCTATTTTATGGAAACTCTCCAATAAAATATTCAAATTACTTAAATGTTCACAATGCGGAAATTGTTGCTGGAAATGCTCGTAAGATTGTTGCAACTGTTCAAACGCATATCTGAGTTTTTTATGATAAATAAAGTTTTCATTTTTCTGTAGATGTTTCGCAAACGCCTTACATATTTTAGCCTGCAACTCAATTAAATAACGAATTCTAAAAATCAAATCACTATATTTCATATCTTTCAATAATTGCGGATAATCAAAATAGTTTGAATTAATTCTTTCGTGAATATCTTGCGCAATAAAATAGCTATTAATCATTTTTAATGTTGTATTAGACACATAACCGCCGGAGGAACGATAAAATAATGCGCTTCGACAAAGATTAAATGCCTGAACCACTTTACTGTTTGCCATCACCAATCGAGTTTGATATCGATCCAAATCCTGCTCGCGATTATCCGGATTAAATAATTCCGCTTTCGCCTGCAAATATTCAGCAAGTGATAAATAGGCTTTGGCTAAATTCTCCTGCACAGGTCGCAAAGGGAAAACAAGATAAATCAGCATCGTTAAGAAACTGTATAACGATGTGCCGACCAAAATAAGCAATGGATTAATAAACCAAATTTGATTCGGATCGTAAGCAAGAATAGTATAAAGTGCGACCACCAAACTGCCGAACGCAATCGTATTATAACGTTGTCCGATTGCACCTAACATTGTGAATAAAAAGGTTAAAATCGCCATTATTAAAATAAATAAATAATGATCGACAAAGGTGACCTGAATAACCAAAGAAGAAATAGCAAAGGCGATTAATGTATAAAAAAGATTTTTTAATCTGCCGCTTAAACGATTATCTAAATCAACCAAGCCACCGGCAATTGTCCCTAATGTCAATGGCATACTGACTGAAGCAATATCAAAATACCAAACGATTATTGACACAATATTCACCGCTAAAAAAATAGGAATAATGGCAATAACTTTGCTATTTAACCAGTTTGTATTTATTTTTTTTATTATTTGATGAATCATAATTCTATTTTTTAATTAAAAAATTTATTCTGTTTTAAAAAATTCGCATACTCTTTATCCACCACCCGTTGTCCAACCGGAAAGAGTGAAATACGAACCAATTTAAAATGCATAATACCGGTCGGTATACCGATAATAGTTAAACATTGAGTTACGCCAACAATAATGTGCATTATTGCCAACCACCAACCAAACAGGATAAACCAAACAATATTTAACACCGAACCTAAGCCATTCATTATCGGATGTTGCGGTTCAATCTGATTAATATGCACAATATCGTGTCCAAAAGGCACCAACGATAATTTAAAAATTTCCCAACAACTGCGCGTATAAGGCAAGGTCACAATTAACACTGCACTGACAAAAGTGGCGATTAGCCACCCTAATGAAGTGGCAAAACCGCCCAATACAAAATTTAAAAGATTAAAAATAAAACTCCACATATATTATTTCAAACGCTCCGTTAAATAACCTTGATAATCAGGAATTTGAATTTCTGTTTCTTGCGTGAACAATGGTGATGAAATTAAAAAATTAGCGGAAGCTTTGGTAATTGCGGTTGGAATATTCCAAACGGTAGCAATACGCATCAATGCTTTCACATCCGGATCGTGTGGTGCGGCATTCATCGGATCCCAGAAAAAAATTAAAACGTCTATTTTCCCTTCAGCAATTAATGACCCAATCTGTTGATCGCCGCCCATCGGTCCGCTCAATAAACTATGAATATTAAGTCCTGTTTCTTTTTGAATAAGATGGCCTGTCGTTCCAGTAGCCACTAAATGATGTTGTGATAATTGTTGCTGATGAGTTTTACACCACAAAATCAAATCCTGTTTACAATGGTCGTGTGCAACCAAAGCTACTGTTTTCTGCTGCGCCAATTTTCTAGTTGTTTGTTGCATAAATGACTCCTTTTTATAAAAATAAAGCGGACAAACTGCCCGCTTATTTTACCTTAAATCAATAACTAACCCTATAGGATTATTTTCCTTGCGCCCATTTTAAGAAACGTGCTTGAGTTTCTTTATCTGCCTGTTGATACCAATATTGCAACATTTGTTCTGCAACATTTTCACCTTGAACAGTAATTTTCGCTTTAGTTGCTTTTGCGCCTGCCGCAGTCGGAATGGCTGCCGGCATACTGACAGAAACTAAATTAGGCACAGCTGCCACGCCTTGAGAAGCGTTGTATTCAGCTAAATCTTCTGCAATACGAGTATCCGGGAAAATGCCGGTTTGTTTGAGAATATCTTGTTTGCTTGTCACAGTTTGATCTGCACTGGTTTTTACTACAATTTTTGGATCTTTAGCAAACATATTTGCATTACGCATATTATCTAAACGTGGTGCGCTAATGACTAAATCCTGATTTCCTGCTTGGAAAGTAACAATAATAGGATCAGATTCAAATAATGTTTTATCCGAACCGTTATCTACCACTTCAGATACACGAACAACAACTTGGTGTTTGTTGTTATCATTGATATTGAAACTGTTTTGAGATTTGGTAAGAGAGGATTTTGCTTTTTCACCGTCAATGGCAAGAAGAGAAATGTTTGGCGTTACGGTTACCGTTGCGGCTAAACTGCTCATTGAAACAGTTGCGGCGACACAGGCCAATGCAAAACGTGATAATTTCATGTACACTCCTAGTAAAAGTTAAAGCGAGTTTAAGAGGTTATTATCTTATGCCATTTCTTTTCAAAAGAACATAAAAATTTGGAGGGTTTCGTATGAAAACACAACAATTTATCGTTTATGGTCGTGTTCAATGCGTTGGTTTTCGTTATTTTACTTACCGCGAAGCGCAACGTTTAGGCATTTGCGGTTGGGTTAAAAATCAAAATGACGGCAGCGTTGCCGTGTTGGCGCAAGGCACGGAACAACAACTTGCCGACTTTCAACAGTGGCTGCAAAAAGGTCCGAAAACCGCTAATGTGACCCATTTGGAATGTTTTCCGATAACGGAACAGGAATCTTTAGAAGAATTTCGTATTTTGCATTAATTAACATCTACTTTACTTAATTGGCGGTTTTTCCATTTATTTATCATCACCGCAAAAATAAAAAGGACAGCTTGGGTCAATACAATCGTCGCACCGCTTGCACTGTCAAGGTGATAACTGATGATAATGCCGCCAATATTGGATACTAATGCGCTGCCAATCGCAATCAACAGCATTGTAGAAAAACGTTTACTCAATAAGTAAGCGGTAATTCCCGGCGAAATCAGCATTGCAACCACCAAAATCACGCCGACAATCTGCATCGCCAGCACGACTGACAAAGATAACAATGCCAACAACCCATAATGCAAAAAAGTGGTATTCAAGCCCATCACTTTTGCTTGCACAGAGTCAAAACAATAAAGCAACAAATCACGCCATTTACTGTAAATCAATACTAGAATTGCCGCTCCCACTGCCAACATTTGCCACATTTGTCGGCGATCAATGCCCAGAATATCACCGAATAAAATATGAGTCAGATGTTGATTGGTCTGCACCTGACCGAATAAAACCAAACCGAAGGCAAACATTCCGGAAAATACAATGCCCATAATGGTGTCTTCTTTCAAACGGGCGTGATTCTTCAAAAAGCCAATGCTGCCGGCACAACCGATTCCGGCTAAAAACGCACCTAACGTCAACGGTAGATTAAAGATAAAAGCCAGTACAATGCCGGGCAAAATGGCGTGTGAAATGGCATCGCCCATCAATGCCCAACCTTTTAATACCAAATAACAGGACAACACAGCACAGATTGTTGCAATCATTAAAGCGGTTATCAATGAAACCTGCATAAAGGGATATGAAATCGGTTCAATTAACCAAGCCAACATTGTGATCTCCTAATGTTTCCGGCTAACGTGATAATAACGTTGCGTAAAAAAGCCATATTTCGGCGAAAAAGCAAAAGCCAACAAAAACAGTAATGTTTGTAAGGTAACAATAATGCCGCCGGTTGCACCGTTCAGATAGAAACTTAAATAAGCCCCAAAACCACTGGTGAAAAAACCGAAAGCCACCGCAATTTTCAGCAACGTTTTAAATTTATCGGTTAAGAGATAAGCCGTTGCACCCGGTGTAACCACCATTGCAATCACCAAGATCGCACCGACAGTTTGCAACGCGGCGACAATACAGGCACTCAATAAAGTAAAAAATAATACTTTCAATACCGTTGGATTTAAGCCGCTCGCTTTCGCTTGAATTTCATCAAAAAAGACCAGTAATAGATCTTTCCAAAACAGCAATAACAGCATAAAACTGACCGCCAAAATGATCACAACTTGCCAAACATCACTATCAGCAATGCCCAAAATATTCCCCAGAATAATGCTTTGCACATCCACCGAAGTCGGATTTAGCGAAATCACAAATAATCCCAGCGCTAAAAAAGTGGTAAAAATAAAACCGATAATGGCATCTTCACGCAAAGGTGTAATTGCCTTTATCCATAAAATCGCCACTGCTGCCAAAATACCGGAAAAAAACGCACCAATCGCATACGGCAATGACAACGCATAAGCAATCGCCACACCGGGCACTACCGAGTGCGACAACGCATCGCCGATCAATGACCAACCTTTTAACATTAAATAAGCAGATAAAAAGGCACATACGCCGCCAATCGCCGCACTCACCCAAATCGCCTTAAACATATAATCATATTGAAACGGCAGTATCAGCAGATCCCACATATTATTTTCCTTTTTTACGATTGAGTAATGTTGCCGGCGGCTCATTTTTGGTTTTACCGTAGAACACCGCTGCCTTTTCATCATCCGTCAGCACTGTTACCGCGCGTTCATCGCCATCTTCGTGTAAATGTTCACCGTGCAGTTTGATATGACGCAACACACCACTGAACACTTTTTCCAGATTTTCTTGCGTAAAAGTGGTTGCGGTTGCACCGCTGGCAATAACAGTTCGATTAATCATTACCACCTGATCACAATAATCCGGCACACTACCTAAATTATGCGTTGACACCAAAATTAAACGCCCTTCCTCGCGTAACTGCTGTAATAAATTAATAATAGCCACTTCTGTTTGCACATCTACACCAGTAAAAGGCTCATCCAACAAAATAATCCGGCTTTGCTGAGCTAATGCTCTCGCTAGGAACACCCGTTTTTTTTGACCACCAGAAAGCTCTCCAATTTGGCGATTTTTCAAATGAGTAATATCCATTCTTGCCATCGCTTGTTCAACTGCTGCTTTATCTGCAGCTCTGGCCATACGCAAAAAATTCATATGTGCATAACGCCCTTGCATTACCACATCGTAAACAGAAATCGGAAATTGCCAATCTACCTCTTCACTTTGTGGCACATAGGCGACAAGATGTTGCTTCAGTGCTTGTTTAACACTTTTATCACATAATCTAATCTGCCCTTGTTGTGGTGTAATTAATCCCATAATGCTTTTAAACAGTGTTGATTTTCCACTACCATTTACACCAATTAAGGCACAAATAGTGCCACCCTCAAGATGAAATGACATTTGTTGAATTGCCGTATGTCCGTTATTATAACGCACACTAATATTATCAACCACCAAAGAAGCTGAATCAGTCATTCTGTTTAAATCCCTGTGTTATTGTGTTAACTGTGACTGTCAATAAATCAAGAAACGTCGGCACCGCACCATCCGGTTGCGAAAGTGAGTCCACATAAAGCACCCCACCGTAATTGGCGCCGGTCTCTTTTGCAATCTGTTTTGCCGGCTTATCGGAAATGGTGCTTTCACTAAAAATCACCGGCAATCGATGTTTACGCATCTGTTCGATAACGTGACGAATTTGCTGCGGAGAGCCTTGTTGTTCAGCATTAATCGGCCACAAATATAATTCAGAAAAGCCATAATCTTTAGCTAAATAACTAAATGCGCCTTCACTGGTGACTAACCAACGTTTTTCTGTAGGAATAAAAGCCAACTGCCGCTGAAATTTCTTATCTAATTCAATCAGTTTTTGTTGATAAACCGCTGCATTATGGTTGTAATTATCCTGATGTTGCGGATCATATTTCACCAATGCTTTACGGATATTTTCTACATAAATCATTACATTTTTCGGTGACATCCAAGCGTGAGGATTAGCAAAACCTTGATAAGGCCCTTTGTAAATGGATAAAGGTTCAACCCCCTCACTAACAATTACACTCGGCACACTAGGCAAATTATTAAAAAAACGCTCAAACCACTGTTCCAAATTCAAGCCGTTCCATAAAATCAACTGAGCATCCTGTGCTTTAACAATATCTTTTGGTGTTGGCTGATAATTATGAATATCTGCACCCGGCTTAGTAATCGATTCCACAACAGCACTATCACCAGCAACATTCTGCGCAATATCCCGAATAATAGTAAATGATGTGATCACTTTAAACGGTTTTGCCATTGCCAGCGGTGCAATCAGTAGTAAAAGCAATAACAGTGCTTTTCTTAACACTACTTTTCTCCTTATCTTCATCACTTTCACTATCCTACCACAACGATCCATATTTGAGAATAATTCTCAACTACAAACATTTCGCTGGCTTAGGCAAACCTGCTAATTTTGTTGCCTGTTTTGCCGGTCCATCAGGAAATAAACGCTGTAAATAACGGCTATTCCCTTTGTCTTCTCCCAATTTCTGCGCCATTGCTTTAACTAACATCCGGATAGCTGGCGAAGTTTTATATTCTTGATAAAAATCACGCACAAAATGGATCACTTCCCAATGAGCTTCAGTCAATGTCAATGCTTCACGCTCTGCCAATATTTCAGCCAAAGCGGGAGTCCAATCCTCACTATTTAATAAATAACCCTGTGCATCCAATTCAATTTTTTTACCGTTAAAATCTAACTGTGCCATAATATTCCTCTGTTTTTTTAGTTATTGTACAAAATTTTATGTTCAATAATCGCTTAAATTACCTATCGTTACAATTTACAAGCCATAAAAAAACCACATCGATTGATGCGGTCAGACTGTTGACAAACCTCTAGACATACCTCTAGAGGTTTGATCTAATAGGCATATCGAAAAAAGGAAATGCCTATGCTCAAAAATACACCCTCACTCCAATATGAAATCGAGATGATAAGTCTCGAACAACTCGTTCCAAAAGACCACCTTGTCCGTAAAGTCGCGAAAGCCATCGATTTTGACTTCATTCGTGATGAAGTGGCGCATCTCTATTGCCATGACAACGG
>NZ_KB903679.1 GCF_000379785.1 Gallibacterium anatis DSM 16844 = F 149
TTATCTGAAAGGAAAAGCAAGAGAAAAGCGACAAAGTAAAAAAAACAAACCCACTTTTATCAAATGATTTTGGAAAGATGGGTTTGTCAGCAGTCTGAGGTGCTAATAAGCACCTTTTATTGTTTAAATACTTTCCCCAATATGAATATGGTAGCCTAAATCAATAATACTGCTTTGTTGTGGAATACCGTTAATCCGATTAAGTAACTCCTCTGCCGCTCGTTTACCTATTTCCAGACGAGGTGTGATAACGGTAGCCAGTTGAGGTGTCATTGATTGACCAACATCGTGTCCGTGGAAACCGGCAATACCAATCTGTTCCGGTACTTTAATTCCTAAACGTTGGCACTCAAATAAGGCTCCAACGGCAAGGTCGTCATTAGTGCAGACAATGCCGTCAAGCTGTGGATATTGTGCTAATGCTTGATGCAGCAGTTCCGCACCTAATGAGAATGAGGAGGGTTGTTCGGTGATCAGACTATGTGCGGTTAATTTGTGATTTTTCATTGCTGTCTCATAGCCTTGCATTTTCAGTTGTGTGCGTTTATCCATCCGAGCAGTAAAATAGACGATGTGTTGATGCCCGCGCTGAATCATTGTTTCCACCATAGCTTGGGAAGCTACGCTGTTATCAAAGCCGATGACTTGTTGGATGCCTAACTGATGGCTGTCCATAATTTCAATAACGGGGATATTCGCCACTTCAATCATTTTTAAGGTTTTTTCAGAATGATGATTTTCTGAAAGGATTAAACCATCAACATTGTAAGAAAGTAGCGATTCTACGCGTTGTTCTTCTTTTTCTAAGCTATAACCATAGTGAGCAAGCATTGTTTGATAACCGGCTTTATCGGTGATAGTTTCAATTCCTTTAATTACATCAGCAAAAACTTGGTTGGTTAATGAAGGAACTAAAACACCAATAGCCCGACTTTTAGCATTAGAGAGCATACTTGGTGCCCGATTCGGAATATAGCCGAATTGTTCTATCGCTGTTGCAATTTTTTTGCGAGTTTCTTCAGCAACGGAATCTGGATTACGTAAATAACGACTGATGGTCATTTTAGTCAGACCTAAATGATCGGCTATATGTTGTAATGTTGGGCGTTTATGGGAAGTATTCATCAATAACTCTTTAATGGTTAAGATTCCACAGTTCACGAAGGCAGACTTATCTTAAGCTAGGAGGTAATTTTTCCCAATTATGCAATTCATAGCGTAACATACTATGTATTATAGGTCGCTCTGTGAATTGGAACATTATGAAAATAAAGATAAAAAACACCCGCTATTTTAGGGAAAATAACGGGAGTATAACAACAAAAATTAACGAGTACTGGTACTGGTTGTCGTACGATTCGCTCTTCTGCGATCCATTTCTGTTAAGAAACGTTTACGAATACGGATAGAACTTGGTGTAACTTCAACCAATTCATCATCGTCAATAAACTCTAGAGCCTGTTCAAGCGTGAATTTTACTGGCGGAACTAATACTATGGCATCATCTTTACCGGCTGCACGCATATTGGTCAATTTTTTACCCTGCAAGCAGTTGACGGTAAGGTCATTTGAACGGCTGTGAATACCGATAACTTGACCTTCATACACTTCAGCACCGTGTTCAATCATCAATTTGCCACGTTCCTGCAAGCCGAATAAGGCGTAAGCCAATGCTTTACCGGTGGCATTGGAAATCAATACGCCATTTTGACGTTGACCGATATCACCCGGTTTAACATCATCATAGTGACTGAAACTTGAGTAAAGCAAACCTGTTCCGGAAGTCATTGTCATAAACTCATTACGGAAGCCGATCAAACCACGACTTGGAATAATATATTCCAAACGAGTGCGTCCTTTGCCATCCGGCACCATATCGCGGACTTCACCTTTACGGATACCTAAAGCTTCCATCACGGCACCTTGGTGTTGATCTTCAATATCAATCGTAACTTGTTCAAACGGCTCTTGTTTACGTCCATCAATTTCACGGAAAATTACTTTTGGACGAGAAACGGCCAGTTCGTGACCTTCACGGCGCATATTTTCAATTAAAACGGAAAGATGCAACTCACCACGACCGGATACTTTGAAAGCATCAGGATCTTCAGTTTCTTCAACACGTAATGCAACGTTATGCACCAACTCTTTATTCAAACGTTCTAAAATTTGACGAGAGGTAACATATTTACCTTCACGACCACAGAACGGTGAAGTGTTTACGCAGAAGAACATTGTTACGGTCGGTTCATCAACGGTTAATGCCGGCAAAGCTTCCACATTGTTGACATCGCAAATAGTATCGGAAATGTTCAATTCGCCTAAACCGGTCAATGCAATAATATCGCCGGCATTGGCAATATCTTCTTCATAACGTTGTAAACCTAAGTGGCCTAACACTTGACCGACACGCGCATTGCGAGTTTTGCCTTCACTATCAATAATGGTTACCGCTTGGTTTGGTTTGACTGAACCGCGCTTGATACGACCGATACCGATAACACCAACGTAATTGTTGTAGTCCAACTGAGAAATTTGCATTTGGAAAGGTTGATCCAAGTGCACTTCCGGTGGTGCGACATATTTTACAATCGCCTCAAACAACGGTGTCATATCATCCGCTAATTGGTCGTGATCCAAACCGGCAACGCCGTTCAATGCAGAGGCATAAATAATTGGGAAATCGAGCTGCTCATCGGTTGCGCCTAAGTTGACAAAAAGATCGAACACTTGATCAACAACCCAATCCGGTCTTGCACCCGGGCGATCCACTTTATTAATCACCACAATCGGTTTTAATCCGTGCGCAAAGGCTTTTTGGGTAACAAAGCGCGTTTGCGGCATTGGACCGTCAAAGGCATCAACTAATAATAGAACACTGTCCACCATAGAGAGAACACGTTCCACTTCTCCACCGAAGTCGGCGTGTCCCGGCGTGTCTACGATATTAATGCGGTAATCATTCCAGTTAATGGCGGTATTTTTAGCAAGAATAGTGATACCGCGCTCTTTTTCTAACGCATTGGAGTCCATCACGCGTTCATCTGTTTCGCCGGAACGGGATGATTCCAATGTGCCTGATTGTTGTAACAGTTTATCAACGAGCGTAGTTTTTCCGTGGTCTACGTGAGCGATAATCGCGATATTACGCAATTTACTAATATCTAAATCGTTTTTCATGTAAAAATTATCTTGTAGTATTTTGAAATAGTTTGGCTATACTGAACATAGTTGTTGCCTTTGAAGCCTTGTGATTTCAGCATAGCGGGTGAAAAGGTGGCAAATTATACAGCGTTTTAATGAAGACGGCTATTAAATAATGTAACGTTGCCATTTTTTAATTTAGATATTTTTTTATTAAAAATGAAAAAAGTTGTTTTATTTTTAAGAAAAATAGGATATTGTTTATCTGAATTCAAAAAACCAACATTATATTTATAAATTAACTAGTCAAATACGAGAGGATTGATTATGGCAAACACTCAAGCAATTGCAAAAGTCTTTGAACTTATTGAAGAACACGGAATTCGTTTTGTTGATCTTCGTTTTACCGACATCAAAGGGAAAGAACAACACGTTTCAGTACCGGTGAGTGCCGTTGATGAAGATTTCTTTGAAGATGGAAAAATGTTTGATGGATCTTCTATCGGCGGTTGGAAAACCATCAATAAATCCGATATGGTATTGATGCCGATTCCGGAAAGTGCATTAGTCGATCCTTTCTTCAGCGTTCCGACTCTTTCCATTCGTTGTGATGTTTATGAACCAACCACAATGCAAGGTTATGATCGTGACCCACGTTCAATTGCAATTCGTGCAGAAGAGTACCTTAAAGCATCAGGTATTGCGGATACTGTATTAGTTGGACCGGAACCTGAATTCTTTATCTTTGATGATGTACGTTTCAAAACTGGAATGTCAGGCTCTTTCTATGAAATCGATGATATCGAAGCAAGCTGGAACAGCGGCAAAGAGTATGAAGGTGGAAACAAAGGGCATCGTCCTGCAACTAAAGGCGGTTATTTCCCAGTGCCGCCGGTCGACTCTTCACAAGATTTACGTTCTGAAATGTGCTTAGTAATGGAAGATATGGGCTTAGTGATCGAAGCTCATCACCACGAAGTGGCAACCGCCGGACAAAATGAAATTGCTTGTCGTTTCAATACCTTAACTTTAAAAGCGGATGAAACACAAATTTATAAATATGTTGTTCATAACGTTGCGTTTGAACACGGTAAAACCGCTTGCTTTATGCCGAAACCAATCTTCGGTGATAACGGTTCAGGTATGCACTGCCACATCTCTTTAGGTAAAGACGGCGTGAACTTGTTCGCTGGTGATAAATATGCCGGATTGTCAGAACTTTCGCTCTTCTTTATCGGTGGTGTAATTAAACACGCTAAAGCATTGAATGCGTTTACCAACCCAACAACCAACTCTTATAAACGTTTGGTACCGGGTTATGAAGCGCCGGTATTGTTGGCTTATTCAGCAAGCAACCGTTCTGCATCTATTCGTATTCCGACAGTGTCAAGTCCGAAAGCACGCCGTATTGAAGTGCGTTTCCCAGATCCGGGTGCAAACCCATACTTGGCATTCTCTGCGATTTTAATGGCAGGTTTAGATGGTATTATCAATAAGATCCATCCGGGCGATGCAATGGATAAAAACTTATATGACTTACCGCCTGAAGAGTTAAAAGAGATCCCGACTGTAGCAGGTTCTTTAGATGAAGCGCTTGCTTCATTGGCAGCCGATCACGAATTCTTAACTCGTGGTGGCGTATTCAGCAACGACTTTATTGAAGCCTATATCGAATTGAAAAATAAAGAAGTTGATCGTATTCGTTTATTGCCACATCCGGCAGAATTTGAATTATATTATTCACTCTAATTGTTGCTAAAAATGAGCTAAGTACAGCCCCGAAAATACGCAGTTTTCGGGGCTTATTTTTTTAGATAAAAGCTGTCTAATCCTTGATAAAACAGCTGATTTGTATTAAAACTAACTAAAGTTACCAAACACAACTGAGGAGCAAATAATGAGACTTTATACTTATGAACATTGTCCATATTGTGTACGTGCCAGAATGATTTTCGGTTTAAAAAATATCCCGGTTGATGTCATTGTGTTGGCAAATCATCACGAAGACACCCCGATGCAACTAGTGGGGCGTAAAGTTGTGCCAATCCTTGCTGACAGTGATGGAATGGTAATGCCGGAAAGTTTGGATATCGTCCGTTATGTTGATAAAAAATATGGCGAGCCTTGCTTAAAAGAAAATGTTCGTGAGGAAGTGAGTCAATGGCTGCAAAAAGTAGGCAGTTACTACAATCATTTAGTGATTCCTCGATTTACACAAATCGGCTTAAAAGAGTTTGCAATGCCGGAATCAGTGGAATATTTCACGATGAAAAAAAGCAAAATGATTGGTAATTTTGCTGAAAATTTAGCACAAACCCCACAATATTTAGCAAAAATTAATCAAGATCTTAAAGAGTTGAACGATTTGATCGTCAGCCCGAAAGCGAGCTCCGGAGAGTTGTCAATCGAAGATATCGTGTTATTCCCGGTTTTGCGTAATTTAACAATTGTGAAAGGAATCGAATTTCCGAATAAAGTCGCCGCTTATGTGAAAAAAATGTCATTGATGTCGGGCGTAGAGCTTTATACGGAGAGAGCGGTTTGATAAATTTTTTATCAAAAAACCTATTGCATTTTTGTAGATGATCCAGTAGTGTAAGTAACAGTTTTAACATTAAGGATACAACAAATGAAATTTTCTCGAATTGCTCATCATCACCATCATCAACCTGATTAATCTTTCAGGCGATGGTGCGTGGAAGATTAATCATCTTCCGAGCATTCGATATGAATCACAATCCTCTCGGAAGATAATTTCGAGAGGATTTTTTATTTTCAGTTATAGGAAAAAATTATGAGCATTACACAACTTTCTCGTAAAAATATTCAAGCATTGACACCTTATCAATCCGCGCGCCGTTTGGGAGGAAAAGGAGATGTTTGGTTAAATGCCAATGAATATCCGATTTCACCGGATTTTTCATTAAGCGTACAAAATTTTAACCGTTATCCGGAAGCGCAACCGCAAGCTGTGGTTGAAGGTTATGCAAATTATGCCGGTGTGACCGTGAACAATGTTTTGGTGAGTCGTGGTGGTGATGAAAGTATCGAATTGATTATCCGTGCTTTCTGTGAGCCGAATCAGGATGCTATTTTGTATTGCCCACCTACATATGGGATGTATTCCGTGAGTGCTGAAACCTGCGGAATTGCTTGTAAAAAAGTGCCGTTGACTCAAGATTTTCAACTAAATTTAGCTGAAATTGAGCGCCAGTTGGATAATGTGAAAGTTGTGTTTGTTTGCAGCCCGAATAACCCAACCGGAAATTTATTAAAACGTGAGAATTTAATTTCTTTGCTGGAAATGACAAAAAATCGTGCAATTGTGGTGGTTGATGAAGCCTATATTGAATTTTGTCCGCAAGCAACAATGGTTTCTGAGTTAAAAAATTATCCGCATCTTGCTATTATCCGTACTTTGTCTAAAGCCTTTGCTTTAGCCGGCTTGCGTTGCGGTTTTACGCTCGCCAATGAAGAGTTAATCAGTGTATTACAAAAAGTTATCGCACCTTATCCGTTGCCGAGTCCGGTCGCTGATATTGCTGCCCAAGCACTTTCTGCGCAAGGGCTAGCGTTAATGCAGCAGCGCGTTGAGGAAGTGTTGATTAATCGTGTTAAATTGAGTGAAGCACTGGCGCAATGCCCGATAATTGATATTGTTTATCCAAGTGAATCCAATTACATCCTGTTTAAAGCACAAAACGGACAAAAGTTATTTCAATATTTATGGGATAACGGCATTATTTTGCGTAATCAGAACAGTCAATTATTTTTAGAAAATTGTATTCGTATTACTGTCGGTACAGTAGCAGAAAACAGCCGTACACTAGAAGCCATTAATCAATTTGCACAGCAAGGAAAATAATATGAAAAAACAACAATCTATCTTATTTATCGACCGTGATGGAACACTCATTGATGAGCCGAAAACAGATTTTCAAATTGATAGTTTAGAAAAATTGAAGTTGGAGCCGAATGTTATTCCGGCGTTATTAAAATTGCAGCAGGCCGGTTATCGTTTGGTAATGGTGAGTAATCAGGACGGCTTAGGTACGAGTTCTTTCCCTCAAGAGGATTTTGATAAGCCTCACAACGCAATGATGCAAATTTTTAATTCACAAGGTATTGAATTTGATGATGTTTTAATTTGTCCGCATAAGCCGGAAGATAATTGTGAATGTCGTAAACCGAAATTGGGCTTATTGAAGAAATATATTAAAAATAAGCTTTTTGATAAAAAGAACAGCTATGTAATCGGCGATCGTGCAACCGATCTTCAGCTTGCGGAAAATCTTGGCATTGTTGGTTTGCAATATAATCCACAAAATTTGAATTGGGATTTGATTGCTGAAAAATTGTTGAAACAGGCGGTGACGAATATTGGTGATAATAAACCTCGCACCGCAGAGGTGGTTCGCAAAACCAAAGAAACCGATATTAAAGTTCAGCTTTGGTTGGATGAAACCGGCATTAATCAGATTAATACCGGCATCGGTTTTTTCGATCATATGTTGGATCAGATCGCAACACACGGCGGTTTTCGGATGAATGTGACGGTAAACGGAGATTTGCATATTGATGATCATCATACGGTGGAAGATACCGCGTTAGCGTTTGGTGAGGCTTTGAAAAAGGCGCTAGGCAATAAAAAAGGGATTGCTCGTTTCGGATTTGTATTGCCGATGGATGAGTGCAAAGCAGAATGCGCATTGGATCTTTCCGGTCGCCCTTATTTGAAATTTAAAGCAAAATTTACACGTGATAAAGTGGGCGATTTCAGCACCGAAATGGTGGAACATTTCTTTATGTCATTGAGTTATGCCTTGGCCTGTACTTTACATATTAAAGTGAAAGGAAATAACACACATCATCAGATTGAGGCGATGTTTAAATGTTTCGGTAGAACACTTAGACAGGCGATTCGTATCGAAAGTAACGAATTGCCGAGCAGTAAGGGCGTTCTTTGATTATTGCGGTTAAAGCGCGAAGGGAATAACAATGCTGACCAACACAACCATCATTACTGATATTAAACAAATCATTGCACAATCGCGTGAAAATGCAGTGAGAGCGGTGGATTTTCAGCGAGTGCTGATGTATTGGCACATTGGCAAGCGTATTTTTGAAGAAGAACAGCAAGGGCAAGAGCGGGCAGATTATGGGGCTTATTTAATCAAATATCTTGCCAAACAGCTCGAGCCAGAGCTTGGCAGTAGTTTTTCTTATCGCAACCTTAATTGGTATCGCCAATTTTATCGTACATTCCCAATTGTGAACGCACTGCGTTCACAATTGAACTGGACACAATATCGCCAACTTTTACGTATCAATGATCCTGATAAACGCGAGTTTTATATTGGTGAAAGCATAAAAAATAATTGGAGTTCTCGCCAGTTAGAACGCCAAATCAACAGCAGTCTATACGAACGTTTATTATTGAGTAACGATAAAGAAACCGTGCTTGCAGTGGCGAATAATCAGCTTATCCCTAGTGATCCGAAACAGATTATCAAAGATCCGATGGTATTGGAATTTCTTGGTCTGCAACGTGAAAGTGCCTATTACGAAAAAGATCTTGAACAAGCCATTATTACTCACTTGCAAGAATTTTTACTTGAATTAGGTAACGGCTTTTCTTTTGTGGCTCGTCAGAAACGTTTACATCTTGATGGTGATGATTTTTTTGTGGATCTCGTTTTATACAATCGCTTGCTGCAATGCTTTGTGATTATCGAGATCAAAACCCACAAATTAACTCATCAGGATTTGGGGCAGTTGCAAATGTATGTAAATTATTTTGATCGGGTTGAAAAACTGCCGCGAGAAAATCCAACCATT
The DNA here is from genome assembly GCF_000379785.1 of Gallibacterium anatis DSM 16844 = F 149. Taxonomy (GTDB): domain Bacteria; phylum Pseudomonadota; class Gammaproteobacteria; order Enterobacterales; family Pasteurellaceae; genus Gallibacterium; species Gallibacterium anatis. The sequence goes on from NZ_KB903679.1 coordinate 8,983, forward strand.
GGCATTTTATTATGTGCGGATAAAAATGATAGCGTGGTGAAATTTTCTTTACCTGAAAATCAACAGCAAATTTTTGCCAGTCAATATCAACTTTATCTGCCGTCAGAAGAATTATTACTGACAGAAATACGCAAAGAAATCGAAAATTTTGAACAAAAACAACAAGAACATTAGGAATGATAACATTATGCAAAATATCACTATCATTGATACCGGCTGTGCTAACCTTTCTTCGGTCAAGTTTGCGATTGAAAGATTAGGCTACCAAGCGGAGATCAGTCGAGATTTAACTAAACTCAAACAGGCGGATAAATTACTATTGCCGGGGGTAGGAACAGCGAATGCGGCAATGCATAATTTACAGCAGCGTAATTTGATTGCAACGATTCAACAATTAACACAACCGGTTTTGGGCATTTGTTTGGGAATGCAATTAATGACGAGTTTTTCACAAGAAGGCAATTTACAAACGCTAGGATTGATGTCCGGTGAAACGCAAAAGTTGCCGGATAATGGTTTACCGTTGCCGCATATGGGATGGAATCAAGTGAATTTTGCTGAAAATGAAGCACTCTTTGCCGATATTCCTAATGGTAGTTATTTCTATTTTGTGCATAGTTATGCGGTGCTGCCAAATGAAAATACGATTGCAACCTGTGAGTATGGCGTACCGTTTTCCGCTGCGCTGCATAAGGATAATTTTTATGGTGTGCAGTTCCATCCTGAACGGTCGGGTAAGGTCGGTGCACAGTTATTACGCAATTTTATCGAGAGAATATAATAAAAAATCTAGGATTTAATATGACAAAATCAATCATCATTCCTGCTTTGGATCTGATTAATGGAGAGGTGGTGCGTTTGCACCAAGGCGATTATGCCAAGCAGACAACATATAGTGATAATCCAATTGAGCAGTTTGCCGCTTATGTTAAGCAAGGTGCGGAACAATTACATTTAGTGGATTTGACCGGGGCGAAAGATCCGCAAGCTCGTCAGACCGCATTAATCGGCAAAATTATTGAGGAAACTCAATGTCCGGTACAGGTGGGCGGCGGCATCCGTAGTGAAAAGGATGTGGCGGATTTATTGAATGTAGGCGCGAATCGTGTGGTTGTCGGTTCGACCGCGATTAAACAGCCACAAATGGTTAAAGCTTGGTTTGAAAAATATGGTGCAGAAAAATTTGTATTGGCATTGGATATCAATATTGTTGAAGGGCGTAAATTAATTGCTATTCACGGCTGGCAAGAAACCAGTCCGCTGACGTTAGAGCAAGTGATTGAAGATTTCAGCCAAGTGGGATTACAGCACGTGCTATGCACTGACATTTCTCGTGACGGCACATTGCAAGGCTCGAATGTGGCGTTATATCAAGAAATCTGCACCGCCTTTCCACAGATTGAATTTCAATCCTCAGGTGGTATCGGCTCATTAGCAGACATCGCTGCTTTAAAAAATACAGGCGTGGCTGGCGTGATTGTTGGTCGTGCATTACTAGAAGGAAAATTTGACGTGGCGGAGGCAATTCAATGTTGGAGCAAATGAAAAAAGATGCGAAATTCTCAGAAGATAGGAGATACAGGTATGTATTATCTAGAATATGGGACGATTCGTTACCTAAAATAATGTTCATTGGATTAAATCCATCAACTGCTGATGAAAATGAAGATGATAGTACTATAAATAAATGTATCAATTACGCTAAAAAATGGAATTATGGGGGTATTTATATGCTTAATTTATTTGCATTTGTAGATACCTATCAAAATGAACTTTACTATGAAAAAGATCCTATTGGAGAACTTAATAATAAATATCTAAAAGAATATGCAAGATTATCGGAAAAAATTGTTGTAGCTTGGGGAAACAATGGTGCTTACAAAGGACGCTCCAAAGAAGTTTATGATATGTTTAATCATTTATATTGTTTGAAAATTAATAAAACTGGAGAGCCTCATCATCCATTGTACATTAGCAGTAATATTGAATTACAAGAATATAAAAGGAGGGCATAATGCTTGCAAAACGCATAATTCCTTGTTTAGACGTTCGTGATGGGCAAGTTGTGAAAGGGGTACAATTTCGCAATCACGAGATTATTGGTGATATTGTGCCATTGGCGCAACGTTATGCAGAAGAGGGAGCAGATGAGTTGGTTTTCTATGATATTACCGCCTCTTCTGATGGACGCACGGTTGATAAAAGTTGGGTAGAGCGTGTGGCACAAGTGATTGACATCCCATTCTGCGTTGCCGGTGGGATTAAAACAATTGCCGATGCGGAACAGATTTTTGCTTTCGGTGCGGATAAAATTTCAATTAATTCACCGGCGTTGGCAAATCCGGATTTAATTAATCAGTTGGCGGATCGTTTCGGTGTGCAGGCAATCGTGGTCGGTATTGATAGTTGGTTTGAGCAGGAAAGCGGTAAATATTGGGTTAATCAATATACCGGTGATGAAAAGCGGACTCGTCAAACGACTTGGCAGACAGTGGATTGGGTACAGGAAGTGCAAAAGCGTGGTGCCGGTGAAATCGTCTTGAATATGATGAATCAAGATGGTGTGCGTAAAGGTTATGACTTAGTGCAGCTCAAAAAAGTACGTGAGGTGTGTAATGTGCCATTGATTGCTTCGGGCGGTGCCGGTGAAATGGTGCATTTCCGTGATGCTTTTGTTGAAGCTAACGTGGACGGCGCTTTGGCTGCAAGCGTGTTTCATAAACAGATTATTAATATTGGCGAATTAAAACGTTATTTACGTAATGAACAAATCGAAGTGAGATGTGAGGAATAAAATGTTAGATAAACAAATTATTGAACAAATCAATTGGCAAAAAGTAGATGGCTTATTGCCGGTTATCGTACAAAATGCGGATAGCTGTGAAGTGTTGATGTTGGGGTATATGAATCAAGAAGCATTAGCCAAAACATTAGAGGAGAAAAAAGTGACTTTCTTCTCTCGCACCAAACAGCGTTTATGGACAAAAGGTGAAACTTCCGGCAATTTTTTAAATGTGGTTGATTATACCTTAGATTGTGATCGTGATACGTTGTTGATCTTGGTTAATCCGGTCGGTGCGACCTGTCACGAAGGAACGGATAGTTGTTTTTCCCCGATTTCTGAAACACCGAATTGGATTTTCTTGAGTAAATTGGAAAAACTGTTGAACGCGCGTAAAAGTGCTGATCCGAAGAGTTCTTATACCGCTTCACTTTATGCACGCGGCACAAAACGTATTGCGCAAAAAGTCGGTGAAGAGGGGGTTGAAACCGCATTGGCAGCGACAGTAAAAGATCGCGAAGAAACCATTTGTGAGGCGGCGGATTTAGCCTATCATTTAACCGTATTGTTGCAGGATGCCAATTTGACTTGGGGCGATGTGATTGAAAAATTAAAAGAACGTCATAAATAAACATCTGCAAACGAGTATTTATGGGGCGGTAAGCCCCATTTTTTATGCGTTTAAAATCTGTTTGACAGTCGCTGTTATATTGGCTGACTGCATAATGGTTGAAATTACCGCAACACCATCTGCACCGGCTTGTAAAAGCGCGGGAACGTGTTCGGTTCTAATGCCGCCAATGGCGACCAAAGGCTTATTGATGCCTTGCTCACGCAAAAATTGCACAAAGTTGATCCCCACATCTGGCGCAGCGTCCGCTTTGGAAAACGTCGGGAAAATCGGGCCGCAGCCATAATAATCCACGCCATTGAAAGCATTATGTTGCTGCGCTTGTTGCAAGGTATTTACGGATAAACCGATGAGCATTTTGCCTTGAATTTGTTGAGCGAGCTTATCCACGGCAAAATCTTTTTGCCCAACGTGAATGCCGTCTGCGTGCAATTTTTCTGCGAGTTGAACATCATTATTCATAATAAAAGGCACATTATATTGTTTACATAAATGTTGGCATTGGCGGGCAAGTTGCTCAATTTGTTGCGGATCTTGCAAGGAAAATTGCCCTTTTTCACGAAATTGATAACAAGTAATGCCGGCCTTTAATGCCTGTTCTAAACGAGCTAATAAGGTTTGTTGTGGCTGACTTGCATCATATTGTGGTAGATGACGACAATCTTGCGTACCTGCCACTAAATAACAGCGTAAAATTGATTTATCCATTTTTTTGCTCCTGTGAATAAGCCCAGTGATTGGTTGGGCCGTGTCCATGTCCGATATTTAAAGGGTGCGTGATGGCGCTGGTAATAAAGGCTTTGGCAGTTTTGCAGGCTTGCTCCAAAGATTGCCCTTTGGCAAGTTCAGCTGTTAAGCAAGCGGAAAAAGTGCAGCCTGTGCCGTGGGTATGCGGCGTGTTAAAACGTGGGCTTTCCAAGACAAAAGATGCTATCGGCGTGAAAATAAAATCTTGGCATAGCGCACTTTCGCTGTTTTGCTGATGACCACCTTTTATAATCACCGTTTTTGCGCCCATTTGTTGTAAACGTTCAGCAATTTGCGCAATACTGTGCTGATCTTCAGCTTTCAATCCTGTTAAGGCTTCTGCTTCAGGCAGATTTGGCGTTAGTACATCGGCTAAAGGTAATAGCTGCTCACGCATTGCTTGAATTGCCGATTGTTCCAATAAACTTGCGCCCCCTTTGGCGATCATCACCGGATCGATAACCACATTCGCAAATGGGTGCTGACGCAAAAAAGTGGCCACGGTTTGGATAATTTCAGCCGTGCCGAGCATACCAATTTTTACCGCATTGGGCGTGAAATCTGCCACAATTGCCTTGAGTTGCGCTTCAATGGTGCTAAGGGGGATTAAATGAATATCGGTTACGCCTAAGGTGTTTTGTGCGGTGACGGCGGTGATCACGCTCATTCCAAATACATTACGCATTTGAAAGGTTTTCAGATCTGCTTGAATACCCGCACCGCCGCCGCTGTCTGAGCCGGCAATGGTCAGGGCTTGTGCAATATGAGTCATTGTTGCTCCTTATTTTTCTATGTGAACCTGTGCGAATTGTGCCACTTGTTGATCGCTCAGTTCGCCAAGCTGATCTAAAAGTGCGGTGTAAAATTGCCCATATTTTGTGCTTACTAAGTCTTTCGCAGCCAGTTGCCCTGCCAACGCATAGGCCGTACTGGCTTGCACTACCGCATTAAAAGGTTGGCTCGGATTGACCGCTAAAAATGCCCCTAACACCGCGCCAAGCAAACAGCCTGAGCCCGTGATTTTAGGAAACATTGGCGTGCCGTTATCAATGGCTGCCACTTGCACGCCATTGCTGATGTAATCTACCGCACCGCTCACTGCCACAACACATTGATGACGTTGCGCAGCCAGTTTTGCAATTTGTTTTACATCGCCTTCGCCTTGCCCTGCGTCAACACCTTTCGCTGCCCAATTCACCCCAGCTAACTGAGCGATTTCCCCTGCATTGCCACGAATAGCGGTGAATTTTACCTTGCTCAGTAATTCAGCGACCACGTCCTTGCGATACTGTGTTGCGCCCACGCCCACAGGATCAAGCACCACAGGAATGCCAACTTTATTTGCTGCTTTGCCAGCCGCCAGCATAGCTTTCACTTTGAAAGGATCGAGCGTGCCAATGTTAATCACCAAGGCAGCACTAAATTGGGCAAGATCCGCCATTTCTTCTTCGGCATCCGCCATAATCGGCGATGCGCCCAAGGCTAATAGTCCATTCGCTACATAGTTTGCCACCACAATGTTGGTGATGTTATGGATTAAAGGATTGGTTTGGCGAATTTTTTCTAATAAATTGAAGTTCATATTATTTCCTTTCTACTTAATTTGACGTGCATAATCGGATAAAAGCGGTACTTTTTTAATTAATCCCTGTTGGTGCATAAATTCCGCCATTGTTTGGTAACGATGCTGATCCAATGCACGTGGCATTAAACTTAAACGAGGCAAAGTATCTTGCCACGCTGCACGATTCAGTGCGTTATCCAATTCTTGCGGTTTATAGCTAATAAATGTTTGCCACGCCTCTTGTGGATGATTGCTGATATAAACGGTCGCCTGTTCAATAGCAGTGAGAAAAGCGGAGAGTTTTGCTTGATATTGAGGGTTGTCTAATTTGTTTTTATTGGCTAATAAAAGCAATTCATCATAGATTGGCACACCGTGTTCTTCCGGATAAAAAGCGATTCCCTGTTGTTTTTCTAAACTCAGCTGATTAAGTTCAAAATTACGAAATGCACCGACTACACCATCCACCTGTTTGCTCATCAATGCCGGTGATAATGACCAATTTACATTGATTTTTTCCACTTCATTCGGATTAACGCCGGCGGATTTCAGCATTGTGCCGAGTAAAACCTCTTCAAAACCACTGACCGAATAACCGATTTTTTTGCCTTTAAAATCGGCTAATGTTTTGATATTGCTCTCTTTTAAGGCAACGATACTGTTTAATGGCGTTGCGATTAATGTGGCTATACGCACCAAAGGCAAGCCTTGATCGACATCTAAATAAAGTTGTGGTTGATAACCGACAGCTAAATCACTTTTGCCGGCAGCCACTAATTTTGGTGGTATAGAGGGATCGGCAGGTTCAATGATTTCCACCTCAATTCCATTTTTTGCAAAAAATCCTTTCTGTTGCGCCACAATGAGAGCCGCGTGATCAGGGTTAACGAACCAATCCAGTTGTAAACTTAATTTTTCAGCTTGCGCAAACCAAGCAAAAAATGAGAGTAAAAATGCAGTAAAAAATAGACGAATTTTCATAAGATTTCCTCTGATTAATGTTATGAACGATCCAACCCCATTTGCCAAAAGGCAATTTCCATTCGGGTAGCGGTGGTAAAAATATGCTGCAAATTTTGCTGTTGTTGTGGAGAAATACCGGAACAAAGTTGTTCTAGCTGTTGTGCAATAGCATTGGCAGCAGCTTGAAACTCCTTGGCGGCATAGGTATCAATCCAAGTCTGATAAGGATTATTTTTCGCCTGTGGTACAGCCGCTAGCCGTTTACCGATTTCTGCATAGCCTAAAGCACAAGGTGCAATGGCAGTATAAAGTTCAGCTAAACCGCCTTGTAAACCGCAATCAAGCATATAACGGGTATAAGCCACACAAGCCGGCGATTCCGGTGTATTGTCCAGCTCAGATTTAGAAATTTGCCATTGTTGGCAATAATGAATATGTAATTGCACTTCTGCCAAAATATGCTGCAAATCTTGATTAAAAGCAGTAAGTTGCGCAAAGTGGTGAGATTTATACATCGCCAACGCTAAAGCACGGCTGTAATGCAGTAAATAGTGATAATCTTGAATCAGATAATGTTGAAAAGAGGCGAGCGGTAATGTGCCGTTGCCAAGCTGTTGCACAAAAGGATGTTCAACGTAATGTTGCCAATCCGGTTGAGCCTGTTGCATAAATCGCTGTGTAATTGACATTATTTCTCCTTAACGTAATTGCGTCACCCAAGGTAAGGCACGACGCAGTAATTTATCGGTAATAAAAAAGAGCAGTAGCGTGATTAACATTAATAAAAACAGGGCAGAAAACATTAAATCAACCTGCATACGTGCGTTGGCGTGTAGCATTAGATAGCCTAAACCTTGATTTGCACCGACCCATTCGCCGATGACTGTGCCAATCGGTGCAATGGAAACGGCTATGCGTAAACCGGATGCGAGCGCAGGTAATGCTGCCGGTAGACGAACTTTAAACAGCATTTGCCAACGAGTAATTTGCATGGTTTGTGCCAGTTCCAACCAAATCTTCGGTGTATTTCTCAAACCGTCATAACAGGCGGCGGTAACCGGAAAATAGATAATTAGAATTGTCATTGCGACCTTTGAAGCCAATCCATAACCGAGCCACAACACCAGCAGTGGCGCAATCGCAAAAACAGGAATAGCTTGCGAGATCAGTAGTAACGGCAATAAAAAAGTAGCAATCCGATTGGATATAGAGAGCAAAATGGCGGAAAACAAACCGAAAATAAAGCCAAGAAACAAGCCAAGAAAAATTTCCAATAACGTAACCATTGTGTGCTGCCACAACAGCTGATGCCGAGAAGCGAGCTGTTGGAACACATCGGACGGTGTCGGCAACAGATAGTGCGGTAAATTCCAAACAAGAATTGCGCCTTGCCATAATGCTAATAAAAATAGACAGAGCAGCGCAGTTTTTAACAGTGAGGATAGCGAATACATTAAGATTCCTCCTGCAAAAGAGAGAATAACTGTTGGTATAACTGCCAAAATTGCGGTTGTTGCGGTGAATGAACAACGGCTGAAACTTTATGTGAGAGAACAATACGATCAGTTTGTTTTTGCAGCACAAAAATATCATCACATAGCTGTAATGCTTCTTGCGGATCGTGTGTGACCAATAGGACCGTTTTCCCGGCTAATAAGGTGGTTGCAAGTTGATAGAGCTGTTGGCGTGTAACCACATCTAAAGCGGAAAAAGGTTCATCCATTAAGATTAAATCGGAAGATTGCATTAGCGTTCTCGCCAATGCTACACGTTGCCGTTGGCCGCCGGAAAGTTGATAACAAGGCTTATGCTGATAATCCGCTAATTGCACTTGCTCCAGTAGAGATAACGCTTGTTGGTGGCTTGCTTGATTTTTTGTGCCTTGTAAATGCTGTGCCAGCTGCACGTTATCTAAAACGGATAACCAAGGAAACAAGCCGTCATTTTGTGCCATAAATGCAATTTTTTGCTGATGGTTCAGGCAATGTTTAAATATGATTTTTCCTGATTTCAGTGCGTTTTGTTCCAATCCGGCAATGACACGCAATAAAGTCGATTTACCCACACCGGAACGCCCGAGAACAGCACTCCAACGAGCGTGGGCAATATCAAAATTAAAGTCGACAAACAGTGGCTTGTCAGCAAATGACAAGGTTAATTGTCGGATTTCTACCGCATTCATTATTGATAACCCAATATCAGCGAATGAATGATAAATAGCGGTAATGAGTAAAAATCAGAAAGGAAATGGGAATAGATAAAAAGTGTAAATGTTGCATAATTAGTTTCCTACGTCAGTGCTAACTGGATCAGGTTCAACGGGTATTTTCTCAGCTGTTAAACAGCACCCCGACTAATGGTCGATTACTTTACAGCGAAATTTTGGCAATGGCAACAGATAGGCAATGAGAAATTTAAGAAAATTGTTATTTTTATGTTACTCAAAACAAAATAAAAGCGTGATATGTAAGCGGTCTATTTTTAATTGAGTAGAGAATGACAAGATGTTTGCAAATAAAAACTCCCCCACTATTGACTAATGGAGGAGTGTTCAACATTAAATCACAACAGCAAAGTTATAGAATTTCTTTTGCTTTAGCGACAACATTATCCACAGTGAAGCCGAAGAGTTTGAATAACTCGCCTGCCGGTGCAGATTCACCGAAACGATTCATTCCGACAATACGACCTTCTAAACCAACGTATTTATACCAGAAATCGGCAATGCCGGCTTCAATAGCAACACGTTTGTTGACACTGCTTGGTAATACGCTTTCTTTATAAGCGGCATTCTGTTTATCGAAAACATTGGTGCTTGGCATAGATACAACACGTACTTTGTGACCTTCTGCGGTTAATTGTTCAGCCGCTTTCACTGCCAATTCCACTTCCGAACCGGTTGCAATAAAGATTAATTCAGGTGTGCCTTCGCAATCTTTTAAGATATAAGCACCGCGTCTTACGTTAGCAAGCTGTTCCGCATTTCTATCCATTTGCGCTAGGTTTTGACGAGTGAAAATTAATGCACTTGGACCTTCAGCACGTTCAACTGCCGCCTGCCACGCAATTGCAGATTCCACTTGGTCACACGGACGCCAGGTTTCCAAATTTGGAATTAAACGTAATGCCGCAGTTTGTTCAACAGGTTGGTGAGTTGGGCCATCTTCCCCTAAGCCGATAGAGTCGTGGGTGTAAACGAACAACACACGTTGTTTCATTAATGCTGCCATACGCACCGCATTATGCGCATATTCCATAAACATTAAGAAAGTCGCACCGTAAGGAATAAAGCCACCGTGTAGCGCAATACCGTTCATAATGGCGGACATCCCGAATTCACGCACACCGTAGTTGATATAGTTACCGTCAACCACATTGGCACGTAACGGTTTTGAACCTGACCATAAGGTTAAGTTTGAGCCTGCCAAGTCAGCAGAACCGCCTAAAAATTCCGGTAGGATTTTGGCATAGGCTTCAATTGCATTTTGTGAGGCTTTACGGCTGGCGATAGTCGCCGGATTGGCTTGCAATTTTTCGATAAAGGCTTGAGATTGTGCTTTCCAATCTGCCGGTAATTCGCCGGCTAAACGACGTGATAATTCAGCTGCCAATTCCGGATAGGCTGCTTGGTAAGCGGCAAAGCGTTTATTCCATTCCGCTTCTTTTGCCGCACCTTGCTGTTTTGCATCCCATTCTGCATAAATTTCAGCCGGAATTTCAAACGGTGCATAGTTCCAACCTAAATTCTTACGAGTCAATGCAATTTCTTCATCACCCAATGGTGCACCGTGGCTATCGTGAGAATTGGCTTTATTCGGTGAGCCATAGCCGATAATGGTTTTACAGATAATTAATGTCGGTTTTGAGGTTTCCGCTTTTGCTGCTTCAATCGCCGCTTTGATTTCAGCGGAATTATGACCGTCTACTGCAGGAATGACGTGCCAGCCGTAAGCTTCAAAACGTTTTTGGGTATCATCGGTAAACCAACCGTCAACGTGACCGTCGATTGAGATATTGTTGTCATCGTAGAACGCAATTAATTTACCCAAACCTAAAGTACCGGCAAGAGAGCAGGCTTCGTGAGAAACACCCTCCATTAAGCAGCCGTCGCCCAAGAAAACATAAGTATAGTGGTCAATCACATCGTGTCCCGGACGGTTAAATTGACCGGCCAAGGTTTTTTCAGCAATCGCCATCCCGACAGCGTTGGTAATACCTTGTCCCAATGGACCGGTGGTTGTTTCGACACCCGGTGCATAACCATATTCAGGGTGACCCGGCGTTTTAGAGTGTAATTGACGGAATTGTTTTAAATCGTCGATAGAAAGGTCGTAACCGGTTAAGTGTAACAAGCTATAAATCAACATTGAGCCGTGACCGTTGGAAAGCACAAAGCGGTCACGATTAACCCATTTCGGGTTGTTTGGATTATGAGATAAAAAATCACGCCATAAAACTTCGGCGATATCCGCCATTCCCATAGGCGCACCCGGGTGCCCTGATTTTGCTTTTTGCACCGCATCCATACTTAAAAAACGAATTGCGTTTGCTAATTCTCGGCGAGTTGCCATATTTTTCTCCTTCTTTGCTAGCTAATTTCGAGTAGATAAGAGCATTTCTCTTAGAAAAACCGCATTTACTTTACCACTATTTTGTCGTGAAGTTGATTGCGTTATCACTTATTTTTGATCTGAATGACTCAAATTCAAAAGCCTGTCCATTCTACGTTATTTTTAGTAAGAAAAGGCAAATCAATGCAATCACTTATTACCGCTATTGCACGAAAGACAACGCCTTTTCAACCACTTCGATACCGGCGCCGGTTTTATGTGCATTTTCGCTTAAATAACGTCGCCATTGTCTTGCACCGCGTTGATTTTGGAATGCACCCAGCATATGACGTGTGATTGCTCCCAACGGCACGCCTTGTTGTAATTCCCGTTCAATATAAGGAAACATTTTTTCAACCGCTTCTAATGGGGTAACGATTGCTGCATTCGGATCAAACAACGCTTGATCAATATATCCCAATAATTGCGGATTTTGATAAGCCTCTCGCCCAACCATTACGCCATCGACATATTGTAAATGCCGTTGTATCTCTTCAATCGTTTTTATGCCGCCATTGATCGCAATTTTCAGTTGTGGAAAATCCCGTTTTAATTGATAAACACGCGTGTAATCAAGCGGTGGAATTTCTCGATTTTCTTTCGGGCTTAATCCGGCAAGCCACGCTTTTCTGGCGTGAATAATAAAATCCTGACAACCGACTGCAGAGACTTTTTCAACAAAATCACAAAGAAATTCATAACTGTCGAGATCATCAATGCCGATTCGGGTTTTAACCGTGACCGGAATATTGATGCGTTGCTGCATTGCGTCAATACATTGTGCCACCAAGTCCGCTTTTGCCATTAGACAGGCACCGAAGAAACCGTTTTGCACGCGGTCTGATGGGCAACCGACATTCAAGTTAACTTCACTGTAACCACGCTGCTCGGCAAGTGCGGCACAATCCGCCAGTTGTTGCGGATCACTGCCGCCTAATTGTAGTGCTAACGGCAATTCTTGCGGATGATAAAGCAGATGATCATATTTAGCATAAATGATCGCCGGTGCGGTGACCATTTCGGTGTACAGCAAAGTATGACGACTGAATTGTCGATGAAAAAAACGGCAGTGACGTGTGGTCCAATCCAGCATTGGGGCGACAGAAAATCGCCCACGATAAAAATCAATTTGTGTTGTTGTCATTGGTTTTCTGTTGTTGATTAAATTGTTCTTGAATACGTTGACGGAAGCGTCCCGCCGCAAAATGATAAAACGGTTTAGGGCAAATTTGGCGTGACACGATGGAAGCCATTAAGCTGGTACTGAGCAGCCAGACTAATTCGGGCTGACTTCCTGTCATTTCCATTACAATCACACTGGCAGTCACCGGTGATTGTGTTGCCGCCGCTAAAAAAGCTGCCATAGATAATAACACTAAAAAACGTTGATCAACGATACCTCCGCTCAAATGCCAAATGTTGCTGCCGATTGCAGCACCGGTGGTTAATGCCGGTGTAAAAATCCCGCCGGCAATTCCGGACCAGTAAGTAAAAACAGTGGCAAACAGTTTAGCAATGCCGACAGAATTATCTAAAGCCTGATCATTTAATGCTTGAGTAACCACCGCATAGCCGGTGCCGTATGTTTGATGATTGGTGAATGTACCGAGTGCTGCTAATAATAGTCCGAGAATAAAGGCAACAATGATAGGGTGGCGGCGGACAAAGCCACGCATAAATGCAGGTAAATAAGCGGCAAGCCCTTTACCTAATAGACGCGCGAATAAACCACCGAAGAAACCGCAGATAACGGCAGTAATCAGTAACCACAGCACAATATTTTGTACGCTGTCGGCACCGCGATATTGCGGAAAGTAAGGGTTATTCCCTTGAATCAGCACCAGCATAAAACCGGCAGCAAGAACCCCCAATAATACACGGCGTTCCCAACGTAACGGTGTGCCTCTTCCAATCTCTTCAATGGCAAAAATAACCCCTGCCAAGGGGGCATTAAATGCAGCTGCCAAACCGCCGGCAGCACCGGTAGCAATTAATTCGTTATAACTCAAGCCGTTAAATGCTAAATTATATTTGCGACAGAATTTCCCCCAAGATAACATTACTGCCGCACCCACCTGTACCGAAGGCCCTTCACGCCCGACGGATGCGCCGCAACACATTGCCAAAAAGGTGAGCGGAATTTTCCAGACGGTTTGAGCAAAATGTACCAATGTTTCTTTAGGCTTGCCGTGCGGTAAAGCAATAGAAGCGATAACTTGAGGGATACCGCTACCGGCTACATAAGGCGTAAATTTTTGGGTAAACCACGCAAGTGCTGCAATGCCGAAAGGAAGTAAAATCCAAGCAACGATTGGATTGAGATTGACTAAAAAAGTATTAATTTCCAACCCCAATTCAACCAGTTTTGCAAATCCCCAAGAAACAAGTGCCACTAAGAGTGCTCCAAGCAGTAAACAGATAAATTCAATACTTTTGCGGGAAAGACGAGAAGTTTGATGTGTTTTGTGTTTTAAATAATGGCGTAAATGAGAAAAATATTGTTCTAACTGAGAAAGCATAAAAATAGGATTGAGCAAAATTGACTAAATGGCGGTCATTATAAACAAGAATATTCGAGAATCGAAATGCTTTTGCGGTTTTTTCGCTTCTCGAATATCAACTGTGATTTAAATACAACCGCCACAGCTGCCGCAACGCCAATCATCTTTATTTACTGCTTGATAAAAAAAGCGCATATTTTGTTCTTCAATCGGAATATCTTCCTGAATAAAAACATCGGTTAACCATTCAATATTTTCTAAAATCCAGTCATTTTCATCCAATCCTTCAAGATAAAGCTCATCTTCCGGATCGATAAAATTGTAAATTCCGCGTGTGCCCATATCGTGTTCGCGTTTCTCTTCCGGCAAAGTAATGGGTTTGCCTTGATAAGTAATTTCCCAATGCCCTAAACAAAGGGTATTACCTTTCGATGACCAGTGTGCATCAAATGGATTTTCCATATTCGTACCTCTCTGATAAATCGTTGGCGGCAGTATAAGCCCGGATAACGAAGGCTTTAATTACTTAAATGAGGTAAATCACGTGATTATTTGATATAGCTCAATTTTTGTCGGTAATAATGCCAGTTGAAATATTGACCGGGATCGATCTTACGACCGGGCGAAATATCGCAATGGCCAACAATCCGATCGGGCGTAATTAACGGGTAAGTTTGCATAATGGCAGCGGTGACTTCAGCCAAAGTGCAATATTGTTGTTCAGTAAAGGGTTGATTATTGCTCCCCTCCAACTCAATCCCAATAGCAAAATCATTACATTTTTCACGCCCTTGAAACGAAGACAAGCCGGCGTGCCACGCACGTTGATTAAAATTAACATACTGTTTAATTTCACCGTTTCGTCTGATCAAACAGTGTGCGGAAACCCGTTGCTGATAAATTTCAGCAAAATAGGGGTGAAGCGAAGGGTCTAATTTCCCTTGAAAGAAATCATCAATAAAATCGCCGCTAAATTGTTCCGGCGGTAGGCTGATATAGTGAATCACCAGCAATGAAATATCATTAACATCGGGGCGCTGATCAAAATGCGGTGAAGGAATTTGTACTGCATTTTGTAGCGTACCATCTATTATTTTGTACATAAAAATTCTCTTTTTTCGATCAGTATCACAATATTTTAACGAGTTTCTAGGCTAATGAAGCTGTTTTTGTCATTTTTTAGCAAATTTTTTTGCGAGGAGCTGATATGAAAAAACGTGAACAACTTAAGTCGAATTATGCCGGATTTACTTTAATCGAATTGATGATCGTCATTGCGATTATTGCCGTGTTGGCAACCATTGCCATTCCTTCTTATCAAAATTACACCAAAAAGGCGGCAATATCAGAATTGATTCAGGCCTCTTCACCCTATAAGGCGGAAGTTGAACTCTGTATTTATAACACTAAGAGTAAAGCAAGCTGTAACGCCGGTCAAAACGGCATTCAGGCGAAGCCGTCTAATATGGATAAATTTAAATATCTTAAAGAGGTTAATGTGGCTGCCGGTGTTATTTCTGTTTTCGGTAAACCCAGTCTGGAGAGCATCAGTTATACGATGACACCAAGTGACGGCAATAACGGTGAATTAATTGATTGGAGTGTAACTTGTAGCGGTGATAATGGGCTGTTTCCGGCAGGATTTTGTAGCAATACTTCTGCAAATTAATTAGGGAGCAGCGAAAATGGGCTATTGTGTAAAGGCATTGGATTCGGAGCAGCTGTTTGAAATTTCAGAATTGCAATGGCAGAAGAATCAACAGCAATATGAACTGTTATTGCGTTATTTAGCTGTACCGTTGCAGGAACAAGCGCAACAGTTATGGTTAGCGGTTGAGTCTTTCGATAATTTAGCAGCTTGCGAGACCTTTGCTTTTCTTTCCGGCAAACAGATTGAGCCGGTTGCGATCGGACAAACTGCACTGAAACAGTTATTACAGCAGCTGCAACCCGGAACGGCGACAAATCAAGTGCAAGAATCACAACTGCATAGTTATCAGCAAAATGATATTGTCGCAAAATCGGATGAAATTGCGGAAGTTGATGCACAAGAGCCGATTATTCAACTATTCAATCAATTATTGGAATCAGGTTTGCAATATTCCGTTTCTGATATTCATCTTGAGCCGTTACGTCAGGAGTTCCAGATTCGCTTTAGGATTGACGGCGTATTACAACGACATCAGGTGCTGACATTGTCAATAGGTCAACGCTTAAACTCACGCCTAAAATTGTTGGCAAAACTGGATATTAACGAATTACGCTTGCCGCAGGATGGTCGTTTTCGTTTTAAAACCGCATTCGGTGAAACATTAGATATTCGGTTATCTTCTCTACCGACACAATATGGTGAAAAAATCGTATTACGATTGCAACCTAACACACCGGTGTTTGATGACTTTACCGAACTGGGAATGACAAACGAGCAGGCTGTGCTGTTTCGGCAAGCGTTATCTCAACCGCAAGGATTAATTTTGGTGACCGGACCGACCGGAAGTGGTAAAAGTTTGACATTATATAGCGGTTTACATTTTTTAAATCAGGAAAGTCGCCATATTCTTACGGCGGAAGATCCGATAGAACTGCAATTAAACGGCATTATTCAGACCCAAGCAAATGCCGCAATCGGTTTAACTTTTGCGACATTATTGCGGAGTTTTTTACGCCAAGATCCGGATGTCATTATGGTTGGGGAAATTCGAGATCAGGAAACGGCAGAGATAGCATTACGCGCGGCACAGACGGGGCATTTAGTGTTATCGACACTGCATACCAATACGGCAATCGGTGCAATTTCCCGATTACAACAGTTGGGAATTGCACAACACGAATTGGAAAATTCATTATTGCTGGTGGTGGCACAACGTTTAGTCCGCAAACGTTGCACCTTATGCCAAGGTGATAAATCTCAGCAATGCGATTGTGTTGACGGTTATCGCGGACGAACCGGCGTTTATCAACTGCTACATTATCAGCAACAACAAATTCAAATGGATTATCCGACATTATTGGCGGCAGCACAGCTTAAATTACAGCAACAGATCACGACAACAGCAGAGGTTGAGCGCGTCTTCGGCAAGACGGAGAACAGCTAAAAATGGAGAAACACAATGCCGGAATATCGTTGGAAAGGAAAAGATCAATTTGGTAATAGCGTCAAAGGGGTATTGATTGCGGATGATCGGGAACAGGCACGTCAACGCCTTTTTGCACAAGGGATCTTTTTATCCTCATTAAATAAAAATTGGCAATTTTTCTCCACACTAACATTGGAGAAACAAGCTGAATTTTTATTGCAGTTCGCATTATTGTTGCAGGCAGAGATACCGTTGAAACCGGCGTTGCAGATGTTACAGGAAAGTTGTGATTCAACCTCTTTATACCAACTGATAGGGCGGTGCTTAACCGCATTGAACAGTGGCTTTTCATTATCAACGGCATTAAAAAATGAAAAGCAATTTTTATCGGAACAGGAGTGGCAATTGTTATACAGCGGTGAAATCAGTGCGCAATTGGCAAAGGTAATGAAACAATTAGCGGATAATAAATTGCGACAACTAAAGTTACGGCAGCAGATGAAAAAAATTATGTTTTATCCGTTAATGATGTTGTCGGTGTCAATGTTATTAACGGTGTTATTGCTGCTCTTTATTGTGCCTAAATTTGCTGATTTATATGATCAACAACAGCACGCCTTACCGTTGATTACACAAGTTTTATTACAGAGCTCGCAATTTTTGCAAAATTATCTGTGGCAATTATTGGCGGTATTTGTCGTAGGCATTGTGGCGTTACGGCGGTGTTATCTGATGTTTCCTTCATTACGTCGGCAATTATTGAAATTGGCTTGCTTAGTGCCGTCAATTCAGCGGCTTTATTTGCAGTTACAACAAATTCAGTTTTATACCATTCTCTCTTCAATGTTAAATTCAGGCATAACCTTGCAACAGAGTTTAGCCACCTTTGTGCCTCAATCCGGTTATCAACGAAGCCGAGCAGCAACAGAATCCATTTTAGCGATCGAAGCACAGCAATGTTTACAGAGTTTGCAGGCAGGACAACGATTTTCTGCAGGGTTGAGCAGTCGCTTTATTCCTTATCAGGCAAAACAGATGATTATTATCGGTGAAAATAGCGGCAATTTGGTGCAGATGTTGCACTATTTAGCGGAACAGAGCCAACAAAATTTATCTAATCAGGTGGAGCTTTTTTCTAAATTATTGGAGCCGATATTAATGTTAATAATCGGCTCGATTATTGGTGTGGTTATTGCCGGTATGTATCTGCCGATTTTTAATATGGGCAATGTGGTTTTATGATGGTTGCGGTTTTATTGTTGTTGAGTGTTGCTTTCTTCTGTTGGCATCAACAGCAGCACGCTATTTTGTCTGAAAAAACCTCAGTTTGTTTTAACGTGGAGAGCAGCTTGCATCTTCTTTGCTACTTACTGATTGCACTAGCCTGTTATTTTTTAACGATGAAGAGTTGGGCAGTGGGGTTGTATTATGTGCTTTACGCCGTATGTTATCAGGTCGCAATATTGGATTATCAATATCAGCGAATTTCTGTGATCCACTGTTATTTATTGTTGGTTTGTGCATTATTGTTGGCAGCGTTTGAAATAAGTTCACTAGCTCTTTTTGATGCGGTGATTAGCTTTTCTACCGCTTTTGTTTCCGGATTATTGCTTTATCTTTTGTTATATTTAAGCGGAAAAACAAACGCATTAGGGCTAGGTGATGTTTTATTATTCCCCTCGTTAGCGTTATTGATTTCGGTATATTTTCTTCCCTATCTGTTACTCATATCCAGTATAATAGCCATACTGCACTATTTACTTTTAAGCGGTGGTCGAGGGCGTTATATCCCCTTCGCACCGAGTTTGGTGATTGCAGCGTTAAGTCTATTTTTATTACAGGAGAGCGGCAAACTCTCTTTTTTATATTAAGTGGAGTGTAATGAATGAGTTATGTGGTCGGGCTGACCGGCGGTATCGGCTGCGGCAAAAGCACGATTGCCGATCTGTTTACGGAACTCAATGTGCCGATAATTGATGCCGATATTGTGGCTCGTCAGGTGGTGGAAAAAGGTTCCCCACTGTTGGTAAAAATTGCGGAACATTTTGGTTCGGAGATATTAACTGCCGAAGGGGCATTGGATCGTAGTGCATTGCGGCAAAAGGTATTTAATGACGAAGCGCAGAAACAGTGGCTTAACCGGCTGTTACATCCGGCAATCAGAGAGGAAATGTTGCGACAATTACAGCAACAAACAGCACCTTATGTATTATGGGTTGTGCCGCTGTTGTTGGAAAATCATCTGCAGCATTATTGTGATCGTATTTTAGTGGTTGATGTCAGTGAAGAAACCCAGTTACAACGGGCAAGCCGACGTGATCAAAATTCAGCAGCATTGATTAGAAAAATTATGCAATCACAAGTTTCACGTCAACAACGTTTAGCAGAGGCGGATGATGTTATCAGTAATGAACAGCCGTTAACGCCGGAAAATCTACAAGCGTTAAAAAATGAAGTGCAGCAGTTGCATCAAAAGTATTTACGATTAGCACAAACAGAGGTGAACAATGTCAGATAAAGTGAGTGAAAAAGAAGAGATATTTACTGTTCCTTGCCCGATTTGCCACAAAGAGGTGGAATGGTCGGAGAAAAGCCCTTACCGTCCGTTTTGTAGTAAGCGTTGCCAATTAATTGATTTAGGCGAATGGGCGGCGGAAGAGAAGAAAATCCCGACCGAAGAGAGCCCATTTACCACTGAAATTGATCAGGCTAAATATATGAGCTGATTTGTCGTTGAGAACAATGAATTTTTATTGAGCATTTGTGCTGTTTTGTTCGATTTTAAACCAGCTAAAAACGAGGGAATAAAAAGGTGGAGTTGGAAATTCAACATCAGGATAACGGGCAACAAGGGCGTTTTTTTATTGAGAAACAGCATCAGTGTGTCGCATTTTTGAGTTATGTTTATCTGAATGAAACGATGATTAATGCTGATCATACTTTCGTTGATGTGAGTTTACGTAATCAAGGTGTAGGCGATAAATTAATTCAAGCGTTGCGTCATTTTATTGCTGAGAAAAATTTAAAACTCAAGGCAAGTTGTGGTTATGTGGCGGCAAAATTAAGAAAGGAATTGGCAGAATAAATTTGAGAAAACAGAGGCTTTGCCGCGAAGATGAAATCTAATGGCAAAGCCTTTTTATTTAGCATTTAACCGACTGGAAAGAGCAATGGATTAATTCCGCTACGGGCATAGCCTTTTTCTTCCATTTCATTGTCGAGCAACAAGGTTGCCAAGTCATCTGCCGCCGGTTCAACATTAGGATCTTTATCTTGATATAACACCTTTAAATAGCTGTGGCAATCATCGCAGCTTTCCGCTTTGACCGCCGCATATTCGCTATCAAGTGACCAATAATCGATATGCGCAGTTTGTTCACAATTTGTACATTTACTGCGCACAATATTCCATTCGCTTTCACACAGCGCACAATGTACATAACGCAAGCCTTGTGTTGTGCTGAAATGAACCACACTGGTGATCGGCGCTGAACCGCATACCGGGCAGAAATGGCGATGTTCACCGAGTTCCGCATTAGCGTGATGTGGAATTTGTTGCACTAATTGTACCCAATAAAGATTTAAAGCTGCCCACACAAAAATTGCCTGATCACTGCTTACCGCTTCAAATTCACTGTTCAGTAGATGATCAGCAATTTGTTCACGTTGTTGCATAGACATTTTTTCCAATGTTTCGATGGTATCGGCAATGACGCCATCGGCAAAACTTTTACACTCTTCAAGTAGATGAGTGAGTAGCGTTTGCCAAACAGCATCACGTTTCCAGTTTTTGAAATGTAACGGCTGTGAGGCGAGAACTTCTGCGCTTAGAACCTCTTTATCTAAACGAGGATCTTTTGCGATAGGTTGTTCCTGTAATAATCTTAGCTGTACATCAACAATTTTTGCGGTGAATTGCAAATAATCTTTGAAAGGACTGTTTTCCGCTAATTGACGTAAGCGTTTCGCTCGACGTTGATATAAATTTTTAGGATTTGCGAAAAGAAGCGGGGGGCTGTTTAGCCCCTCCGCTGCCTGTTTGATTTCGCTTTCCGGTAGGATACGAATACTCATATTATTGTTTTTCCTGTTGTTCTTCTCGTTCTAAAATCGGTTTGATTTCTTCACGGAACCAACGTGGGTGATGTTTTTTCGCCCAACGTGCAGTAACAGTACCGACAAGCATTCCGGTAATTGATCCTTTCACCCAAATCGCCATATAGATATGAACCATAATGCCGAGGATTAAAGCGATTGCACTGCAAGCGTGCAATAAAATCGCAACACGGATAACAGGAATTGGGAATAATGGCGCGAAATAAGGTCGCCACATAATGACTCCGGTAACTAACAACAGCAATAATGCGCCGATGAGTGTCCAGAAGAGTAATTTCTGTCCCATATTGTAGTGACCGACATCAGACACGTGGTGTTCGTTGCCTTTCAACACTTCCACCACATTTAACAGCCAACGCCAGTCGTCTTTTTCGATTAAATTGTCACGCCAATAGGTTTTAAACAGCACCATAAAAGCAGCAATCATAATTAATCCGGTAAATGGATGCACAATTCTTGCCAGTTGCGGTGTACCGAGAATATCCGCAATCCAAGAGAAGTCTTGGAAGAAGAATGAAAGCCCGGACAATCCTGTTGTGAAAAAACAGAAAACAACAAGCCAGTGACTTAAACGTTCTTTGGTATTATGGCGTAACACTTTTTTGTTTAAATCTACCATCGTTATTTCCCTCCTTTTTCATCATTTTCGTGCGGATCAAGCGGTTTTTCTTCATCCATCTCTTCAGTGTTTGGACCTATTGCAATGTAGTGAGCTGCCGCACCTACCGCTAATGCACCCATTGCCACTCCGGCAAGTGGTTTAAGAATGCCTTTCCAGAGCGAAACCACTTCGCTGATATGTGGATCTTTTGGTAAACCGGAATAGAGTTCAGGACGATCAGCGTGGTGTAGCACATACATTACGTGAGTACCGCCAACACCTTGAGGATCATAAATACCGGCATTTTCATAGCCACGGCTCTTAAGATCCGCTACGCGTTTTTCAGCATATTCCAACATTTCCTGTTTGCTACCGAAATGGATTGCGCCGGTCGGACAAGTTTTCGCACAAGCCGGAGCCTGACCGACACTGACACGATCGGAACAAAGCGTACATTTATAAGCACGATTATCTTCCGGATTGATACGAGGAACGTTAAACGGACAACCGGCAATACAGTAACCACAACCGATACATTTATCGGATTGATAGTCAACGATACCGTTTGCATACTGAATGATCGCTCCCGGTGAAGGACAAGCTTTCAAACAGCCCGGTTCAGCACAGTGCATACAACCGTCTTTACGGATTAACCATTCAAGACGATCATTTTCTTCAACTTCGTTGAATTTCATCACTGTCCAAGCTTTTGGCTCTAAATCAACCGGGTTGTCGTAACTACCGACACATTCACCCGGTTCGGCACGTAGATTGTTCCATTCGGAACAAGCGACTTGGCACGCTTTACAACCGATACAGGTTGTTACGTCAATTAATTTTGCCACCTCTACCGTGTGATCACGCACTTGTGGTGCCGGTGTTAGCGCTGAAGTGGCTGAGGCGCGGATAATATCTTGAGTTTGAACTGCCATCTTATGCCTCCGCTACTTTTTCAATGTTAACTAAAAACGCTTTGAATTCCGGTGTTTGCGTATTGGCATCACCGACACGAGGTGTCAAGTTATTGGCGAAGAAGCCTTTTTTACCGACACCGACAAAGCCCCAGTGAATCGGAATACCGACAGTATGTACCGGTTTACCGTCAACGTTTAATGGACGGATACGTTTGGTAACAACAGCAACTGCTTTAATATAACCACGAACAGAAGTCACTTTTACTTTATCGCCGTGTTTAATGCCTTTTTCGGCAGCAAGTTGTTCGCTGATTTCCACAAATTGTTCCGGCTGTGCAATCACATTTAATAGTGAGTTCTTCGTCCAGAAGTGGAAATGTTCAGTTAAACGATAAGTTGTTCCGACATAAGGGAATTTTTCGTGTGAACCGAAAGATTCCTTGTCTGATGCCAAAATACGCGCCACAGGGTTTGAAACCACGTTCGGATGCAATGGGTTTGTACCAATCGGTGTTTCAATCGGTTCATAATGTTCAGGGAACGGACCTTCTGCCATCTTATCGATAGCAAACAGACGAGAAACCCCTTCAGGTTGCATAATGAACGGAGTCACATCGCTTCCCGGCGGTGCAGCACCAAAGTCGGCAACATCGACGTAGTTCCAGTTTTTACCGTTCCATTTCACTAATTGGCGTTTCGGATTCCAAGGTTTACCTTGTAAATCAGCGGACGCACGGTTATAGATGATACGGCGGTTTAACGGCCACGCAAATGCCCAACCTAAAGTGTTACCTAAACCTGATGGATCAGAGCTGTCGCGGCGAGCCATCATATTGCCTTTTTCTGTCCATTGACCGGTATAAATCCAGTTACCGGCGGAAGTGGTACCGTCATCGCGCAAGAAACCGAAACTTGGTAATAATTCACCTTTTTTAACTAAAATATTACCGTTCGCATCTTTAATATCTTCCAGCGCATAACCGTTATTTTCTTTCGCTAATTCTTCGGCTGTCGGTTCAGTCGGATTGAGGTAATTCCACGACATCGCGTGAAGTTGTTCAATTCCGCGACCGCCCTCTTTATCGTAAAGCTCTAGCATTGCTTCACGAATTTCAGAAAGAATAACAACATCCGGTTTGGCTTCTTCAGGCGCAGCAGCACCTTTCCAGTGCCATTGTAACCAACGACCTGAGTTGGCGATTGAACCGTCTTCTTCAGCGAAACAGGTAGTTGGTAAACGGAAGACTTCGGTTTGAATATCTTCGGTTTTCACGTCGTTATATTCACCGTAGTTTTTCCAGAAATCGGAAGTATCTGTTGCTAACGGATCCATAACAACTAAGAATTTCAGTTTGCTGAGTGCGCTGATCACTTTGTTTTTATCTGGATATGAAGCAATCGGGTTAAAGCCTTGGCAGAGATAACCGTTGACTTTGCCGGCATACATCATATCGATGAAACGGAAGTGGTCATATTTTTGATCCATCTTCGGCAAGAAGTGATAACCGAATTGATTGTCGGCAGTCGCTTTGTCACCAAAGAAAGTTTTCAACATACTGATAAAGAATTTAGGTGTGTTACCCCAGTAATTGACCTGACCTTTTTGTGAAAGTTTCGGTGTAATGCGATTGAGATAAGTTTCTAAAGAAATATCTTTATCGGTCGGTAAGCCCATATAGCCCGGCAACATATGCGGGAATAGACCTAAGTCAGTAATTCCTTGTACGTTTGAGTGCCCACGCAACGCATTGACACCACCACCGGCAACCCCGATATTACCGAGTAATAACTGGATCATTGCCATAGTACGAATATTTTGTGAACCAACAGTGTGTTGAGTCCAGCCTAATGCGTACATAAAGGTGGCAGCCTTCGCCGGATCGGCTGTTTTAGCGATTTCAGTACAGAAAGTTAAGAAATCTTTTTGTTTTGTTCCGCAAATACGTTCAACCATTTCCGGTGTATAACGGGAAACGTGTTTCTTCAATAGATTAATAACACAACGCGGATCTTGCATAGTCATATCACGTTTAGCGAAACCTTCTTCATCCAACTGATAAGACCAAGTGGATTTATCATATTGGCGTTTTTCAGGATCGTAACCGCTGAATAGACCCTCTTCAAAACCAAAGCCTTCGTTTACTAAGAAAGTTGCATTGGTATAGTGTTTAACATATTCGTGTTGGATCTTATCGTTGCTTAATAGATAGTTAATTACCCCTGAGAGGAATGCAATATCGGTACCTGAACGAATCGGCATATAAATATCGGCGACAGATGCGGTACGATGGAAACGTGGATCTACCACCATAATTTTCGCACCATTGTTTTTCTTCGCTTCGATTGCCCAACGGAAACCGACAGGGTGTGCCTCAGCGGCATTACCGCCCATCACGATAACGAGATCGGAATTTTTAATATCAACCCAGTGATTGGTCATCGCACCGCGACCAAATGATGGAGCAAGACTTGCTACCGTTGGTCCGTGTCAGATACTCGCTTGGTTGTCTACAGAAAGAATACCTAACATTCTTGCCCATTTTTGGGTCAAAATGCCGGTTTCGTTACTCGCTGCTGATGCCGCCAACATACCTGTGGTTAACCAACGGTTTACCGGAGTACCCTCTGCATTGGTTTCAATATAATTGGCATCGCGGTCATCTTTCATTAAGCGGGCGATACGTGTAATTGCTTCGTGCCAAGAAATACGTTTCCATTCTTTAGAACCCGGCGCACGATATTCCGGATATTGTAAACGGTTCGGGCTGTTTACATAATCTAAGGCACCGGCACCTTTCGGACAAAGCGCTCCGCGGCTTACAGGATGATCCGGATCGCCTTCGATATGGAACAATTTGCCTTTAACATTTTTTGCTTTATCGCCGATGGAATAAAGTAGCATTCCACAGCCAACAGCACAGTAAGTACAGGTATTTCTCGTTTCTGTCGTGTGTAATAATTTATACTCACGAGGAGCAGCCAACGCCGCTTCCGGCGCGAACCCGAGCATAGCGGCACTTGTGCCAGCCATTCCACCTGCACAGATCTTAAAGAATTTTCTTCTTGTGACCTGCATAGATACTCCTTGTTGGATAGTAATAGAGTGGTTAATAAATTTGTTTTAGATTGTAATCAAAATGTAATCCATACATTTTGCGGTGTAGGTTACTCTTTCTTTGTAATATAATCAACGCTCAATTGTCTGTTTATATTGAGGATTACGTCGGCAAGCATATGCCGATCGCTAGAAAGATACACCTACTTATTATAGGTATTTTGGGAAAAATGTGATGCAGTTCATTAATAAGAAAAGTGTTTTTTATCAAAAAAAAGTGAATTTTTGTGATCCGAGCTTGATTGCGGAAGAAAAAATGGAAACGTTAGCGGTCGAAATGCCGGTAGCCTTGGTTTATAACGATATTTCTCACAGTGTAATGATGTGCACGCCCCAAGATTTAGAAGATTTTGCGATTGGTTTTTCTTTGACCGAAGGCATTATTGATGATCCGAAACAGATTTATGGCATTGATGTTGAACCGAGTTGCGAAGGGATTGAAGTGCAAATAGAACTGTCCACGCGTAAATTTGTTGATTTAAAGCAATATCGGCGAAATTTAGTCGGCAGAACCGGTTGCGGTATTTGTGGCGTGGAGCAGTTACAACAAGTGAAACGTCATTATGCCTCTATTACGCCAACGTTCACATTGGAGTTAAATCGACTCGATGGTTGTTTAACACAACTGGAACAGCATCAACCTTTGGCGCAAGCAACCGGCGCAACACACGCCGCCGCTTTTTTTAATCCTCAAGGTGAATTGTTGGCAATTCGTGAAGATGTCGGACGGCACGTTGCACTGGATAAATTATTAGGATGGTATGCAACGCATCAGAGTCCGCAAGGGTTTGTTTTTGTGAGCAGTCGTGCCAGCTATGAAATGGTGCAAAAATGCTTAGCTTGTGGTGTTGAAATGCTGGTGGCAATTTCCGCACCGACGGCGTTAGCGGTGGAAATGGCGGAACAACACAACCTCACTTTATTCGGCTTTGCCCGCCACGGACGTGTTACGCAATATAGCGGTTTACCTGCGACTAATTAAAAAGATATTGCTCAAGTGTAGCAGCAATGCCATTTTCATCGTTGCTAAGGGTGACCAATTTTGCCTGTTGTTTCACTTCTTCTTCAGCATTACCCATCGCAACACCTAAGCCGACACTCGATAGCATACTGGTATCATTATGGTTATCGCCAAATGCAATGACCTGTTGCGGATCAATTTGCCACGCTTGCAATAATTCCAATAAACGCCCACCTTTGCTGTTGCCGACATTGGCAATATCAACACGATCAACCCACGACCATTCGCAACTGAATTGATCCGCCGACAGTTGATCTACCACTTGCAACATCACTTCCCGATTTGGTGCACTGATAACACATTTCCAAATAATATCGCCGCTGCTGATAAAGTGATAGAGATCAGGCACTTGACGCACATTCGGACGAACCACCTCATCACAACTGTCCGCCCACGCTTTGAATTTTGTCATATGGGGATTAAATATCTGAAAATTCATTGCATCTCGGGAGTAGAGCAACACGTGAGAGCCATATTGATTGGCTAAATCCAAAATGCGTTTTGCTTTGGCGGCAGTCAACGGATTGGCTGCCAACACCTGATCATTTTGCATTTGGTATAGATAAGTGCCGTTACAGCAGATTACCGGCGTATCCAAGCCAAGTTGATGATAATAGGGTTTCACCGCTGTATGATGGCGACCGGTTACCAACACCACTTTTTTACCGAGAGTTTTGGCTTTTTGTATCGCCTCAACACTGCTTGGCAAGATTTCACCGTTACTGTTCAATAATGTGCCGTCTAAATCAAAAGCGACAACTTGATAAGACATAATTTTCCCCTAAAAATGAGAATGGGGTGCATAAACACCCCATTAAATTGCTAAATATTATAATAAACCGGCTGTTTGCAACGCTTTAATCACTTTTGGTTGCGCTGCTTCACTTAATACAGTGAGCGGTAGACGCAGTGTCGGTTCATCAATTAAGCCGAGTTTGTAGCACGCCCATTTCACCGGAATTGGATTGGATTCAACAAACAGATCGTGGTGCAATGCCATTAAACGTTGATTAATTTTTTCCGCTTCATCAAATTTACCGGCTAAAGCCAACTGACAAACTTTTGCCATATCTGCCGCTGCCACATTGGTGGTTACTGAAATCACCCCTTCCGCACCCTCTTTCATAGAATCTAAGAAAGTCGCATCATCACCGCTTAACACAATGAAATCTTCACCGGCAAGCTGTTTAATTTTTTTCACGCGGCTAACATCACCGGTTGCTTCTTTAATACCGACAATATTTTCGATTTTAGACAAGCGACCGACAGTTTCCGGCAATAAATCGCTGCCGGTACGTCCCGGTACGTTATAAAGGATTTGCGGTAAATCGGTGCATTCAGCAATGGTTTTAAAATGCTGATACATCCCTTCCTGTGTCGGTTTGTTGTAGTAAGGCACTACAGTTAAACAGCCGGCAATACCGCTGCCGTTTAATAATTTGGTCATTGTAACCGCTTCACTGGTGGCATTGGCACCTGTTCCGGCAATTACCGGAATGCGGCCATCGGCAAATTCGAGTGTTTTTAAAATGGTTTTAATGTTTTCTTCAATACTTAAAGTGGCAGATTCACCGCTGGTGCCTACGGAAACAATCGCATTGGTGCCGGCTTCGATATGGTAATTAACCAATTTTTTTAATTGACCGTAATTGACTTCACCGGCGCTATCCATTGGGGTTACGAGGGCAACAATGCTGCCTGAAAATAAAGGTTGTGATGACATAATTCCTCCTGAGCGTTTGTTCGCTGTAATACAAAATTTTTAGAAAAACAATGTTTTCTAGATTGCCAAAATTACCTTACATTGCAAGCAATTTTTTTATTTTTCACTATAATTTGTTTGAGCGCGGACAAAGCCGCTGCAAATAAAAACAGCTTGATACTTTCATTGTACGAAGCTTCAGCATTCTTAATGAAGGGAAGCCAAGTACAAGCGAGTAAAAATTAAAGGAGAAAATCAATGCAAACTTTAACCGCAGGTGCAAAGGCACCGGAATTTACCTTATTGGATCAACATTCCCAACCGGTATCATTAAACGAATTTCGTGGACAAAAAGTGCTGGTCTATTTCTATCCGAAAGCGTTAACACCGGGATGCACAACCCAAGCGTGTGGCATTCGTGATACAAAAGCAGAGTGGCAGAAGTTAAATGTGAAAGTTTTAGGTATCAGCCCTGATTTACCGGCAAAATTGGCGCAATTTGAACAGAAGAAAGAACTTAATTTCACACTGTTATCCGATCCGGAACACAAAGTCGCAGAGGCATTCGGCGTTTGGGGTGAGAAAAAATTTATGGGCAGAACCTTTGACGGCATTCATCGCATCAGTTTTTTAATTAATGAGCAAGGTGAGATTGAAAAAGTGTTTGATAAGTTCAAAACCGGAGAGCATCATCAAGTGGTGCTTGATTACCTTCAATCTCAATAAGCACTACTTTGTAGCCAACATCTTATCTTTTGATCAGCAGCAGGCAGTGTGCCAGCTGCTGAGTTTTTATGTCTTATCTTGAACCAGATCAATTCTTAACGATAACTCTGCGATGTAGCAAATAGCGTTTGCACACAAAATCGGTACATTTTGCGAAAAAATATGAACCGGATATAGATCAAAATTACCTGAAAAAGGTTACTAAGCCTGTGTTTATCAGTGCTGAAAACCGTCATCAAAAATGAAATTTTAATAAATATAATCACTTTTGAAATTATTTTTTGTGTTATTAAGTTTATATTTTGTAGCATAGTAGCTACAAAATAATAATGTGATAGGTAAATTATCTCAGAAAGCATTTTTATACACTTTTTCTAAGAAAAAATTTAATTTTTTATAAAAATTATATAAATATCAATAAGATATTTCACTTCAAATGATGTTGTTTTTTTGTTCTATAAAAAAAATAGCATTAATGGCAATAGTGAAAATTTTAATATTATTAAAAATAAAGAAAAAACTAATAAATTTATTTTTTAAAGAGAATTAAAAATAAAATTTAATAATATTTTGTTATCAATGGTGAATATTATTTCCTGTTCTAAAGTGATTTTTTTATAAATCAAAAATTGAGTGTATTAATATCATTTTTGCAGTTCATTTTTTAAGCTGTAAAAAATAAAATATATATTTATCAATATAATATGATTTTTGTGATCGGGGGGGGGGGGTATTTTGAAATTTTCATATTTTTTCGTATAAATGATTTTAATATACATAAATATTAATTAATTTTCATTTTGAATACAAAAAGAATGTTGAGTTATCTATTATTTGAGAGTAATTTTCTCACATCAAAATACCTTCCTTATTTACAAATTTAAATTCTTATTAGAGGACTATTGGAATAGTTATGAGCATCCAACTTGTTATTAAAAATAAATTGGTTAAAAAATCGCTAAACGAGCACGAGAAGTATAATATAAATGCTACAATCGGCGAAAAATATAATATAATCGACACTGTTACCGGTAAAACACCGAAAGATTTAAAGGTCTACCGTGATCACGACAACCTAGTATTGAAGTTAGTTGATGAAGATATTGAGGTTGTGATTCAAGGGTTCTGGTCAACTTGCAGCAAAGAGAGTCAATGTTTTGCAGAGTTGGATGTACAGAAAGACGATGACAGTTATGGCACAGTGATCATTACCCAAGTGGACCACGAATTATCAGGGTTGGTTGCCGGTGAAATAGGTACATTACCGGAATCCAATAATGTTGGTTGGTGGATTTTAGGTGGCGGTTTATTGGCAGGCGGGATTGCGGCAGCGGTTTCTGCCGGTGGTTCAAGTTCAAACGGAGACAAAAATGGCGAAAAAACAGAAACAAATGAGTTACCGGAAAATGGTGGAAAAAATTCACAAGGTTCAACGAATGAGCCTAATGGAGAGCCTACAGATCCATCACAGAGCAGAAATGGTGGAGGAAACTCAGAAGATCCAACTCAGAAGATCCAACTCAGAAACCGTCTTCAGAGCCTGATGGGTTAACCCTACAGATTGATCCGATCACGCCGGATAAAACCCCTACCATTACTGGTAAAACAAACAGCAAAGATAACGAAATAGAAGTCATCATCAGAGATCAAAATGGAAATGAAATTGTAAGAGGAAATGCACAAGTCGATGATGATGGCTCTTGGAGTTACACCCCAGATAAAGAACTTCCTATTGGCAAAAATACAGTCAATTTTATAGCAAAAGATAAAGATGGAAATAAAGCTGATAATTCGATTGTATTAGACCTTATCAACACAAAACCTTCAGTAATTTTCGGAGAAGGTGATCCAAACGATCCACAGAATGCAGACAAAATAAAAGATGCAAATAATGGCGATCGTTTCTTCGATGAAAAAAGCGGCAATATTTATGAATTAAAAGATAATTCGTGGGAATTAGTATTTACACACGGTGAGGACGGTAAATCCGCAACTTTAGGCGAGGGTGATCCTTCAACATCAACACAGATAACTTCACCGAAAGAAGGCGATACCTATTGGGATCTTAGTACCGGCGATGCCTATGTTTATCAAAAGAATGAAAACGGAAATCTAGAATGGCATAAATTTGGTTCATATGAAATCAAAGGTGATCCCGGAGAGCCTGGTAAAGACGGTCAAAATGGTGCGGACGGTAAATCAGCATATCAAATTTGGTT